>CAMDJY010000001.1 GCA_945901145.1 Legionella genomosp. 1
TCATGTCAAAACGTTTAGAAAATGCAAATCTAGCAGCTAAGATTCAAGCCATGGTGAGTAATGCGTCGCAATGCGTTGCCCCAGTGTGGCCCATTGAAACCTTTATTGCGTGTAATCCTCTGCAAGGTTTTGAATCTTTACCTTTTGAAGACGCTATGCAAGAGGGACACCGGATTTATGGCGCGGGGCACGATCATCAACAATTAAATTGTGTCAATCGAGAAATGATTAAATGGTGCGGTGCTTTTTTGGATCTTGGCCAGGGAACCATTGAAATGCCTCATCGCGCAGAAGGCTTTTATCGTGGTTTTCGAGTTTTGTCTATTCATGACAACCAGTTACACCAAGGCTTAAAGAAAAATAAAGTTTGGTTGGCTCATCTGCCAGAAGCAGCAGAGGACGCAATTGATTTATGTTTAGAAACATTAGGTGTTCCTGAACAGAATCAAAAAGATTTTTTGCAAGATTTATTGCATTATTTGCCAGGTTGGTCGGGCTATGTAAAATGGCGAAGCGTTTGGAGAAATCCTGCTTCTGCTGAAGATAAGACGCCCGTGACTTTAGTTGATTATATTGCGGTTCGATTGGTGATTACGACGATTTTGTGGCCAAAGGCATATCGTGATGCTAAAAATATTAAGCCAATTCGTGTTGATCAAGCGTATTCAATTAAAAAAATTGAGACTGCGGAAAAAAGATATCGCCAACAACTTTTAGAGAAAATTTTAGGTCATAATAAAAAAAAACCAGATCAGATGCAATCACGGCCTGATGCTCAACTTGTGTTCTGTATTGACGTGCGCTCGGAGCCTTTTCGATATTGTTTAGAGTCTATTGGTCATTACGAAACTTTTGGATTTGCAGGGTTTTTTGGATTACCGGTGCGTATTTATGATTATAACAGTGGTGAGTCTAAAGATTCTTGTCCAGTGTTGTTAAAACCGCGTTATGATATTCATGAAATACCCAGCATGCAATCGCATCAATGTGCTAAACGTCATCTGCGTGGCAAAGAAAGTATTAATAAGTTTAAACAGGCTTATCAAGATTTAAAGTATAATTTTTCAACACCGTTTTCTTTGGTTGAAACCTTAGGTGCTTGGTGTGGTGGCATGATGCTTGGTAGAACATTAGCGCCAGTTGGTTTTGCTCAATTTTTAAATTGGCTTAAAGAATCAATGATGCCAACGGTTGATACACAACCGATTGTGACCATGAATCCAGGGGATTCACTTAGTGGTATTGCTCCAGCGGATCAAATGCTTTATGCAGAGGCCGTGTTAAGAATGATTGGGTTGACTGAAAATTTTTCTAAGATGATTATATTTTGTGGTCATGGCAGTACAACGCAAAATAATCCTTATGCATCAGCATTGGATTGTGGTGCTTGTGGAGGAAATCATGGTGGGGCGAATGCTAAAATTTTAGCAGCTATTTTAAATAACCAGTCTGTTCGAGAACAGTTAATTTCACGAGGTATCAATATTCCTGAGGATACTCATTTTAAAGCCGCGGAACATAATACGACCACTGACGCGGTGGTCTTGTATCCTGATGATGGTGGTCAGCAAATTCATTTAGATTTGTTAAAAAAATTACAAACAGATCTGCAAGAAGCTCAAGCTATGAATAGTGAGCGACGTTGCACCACATTCGGGCCATCTCATACTAAACATCCGGTACCTATGACGCAAAGACGCAGCCATGATTGGTCTGAGGTTCGCCCTGAGTGGGGTTTGGCACGTAATGCGGCATTTATCATTGCACCGCGTCGTTTAACTCAAGCCATTGATTTGCAAGGTCGTTGTTTTCTGCATTCTTACGAATGGGATCAAGATGAACAAGGTACGTCTTTAGAAACGATTATGACTGCACCGATGGTGGTGGCTGAATGGATTAATACGCAGTATTTATTTTCAACGCTGGATAACGTTGCGTATGGTAGTGGTAGCAAGATTACCCATAATGTCACAGCAAAATTAGGGGTGATGCAAGGTAATGGCAGTGATTTGATGCATGGTTTACCACTGCAATCGGTCAAGATGACTGATGAGGAAAATTATCACGAACCTCAACGTTTATTGACAGTGATTTATGCGCCCAAAAGTAAAATCAGCATGATTATCGCGCGTCAAGAAATCTTAAAAACATTATTTTTCAATGGCTGGGTCAATTTGGTTGCAATCGATCCTGAAGAAAACCAAGCATATCAATTAGATCGACAAGGTCAATGGCATTTAGTTTAACATCAATGGAGCATAAAATGGATATCATTAAAGTTCAAGAAAAACGAGAAAGTGGCATTAGCTTGCATAGTATGAAAAAAATCGAAGTCATTGTTTCAGGTGAAAATGAAGCCATGATTGCTGATTTGATGAATGAGGCGAATCTATCTGGTTTTACTTTATTAAGAAATGTGTCGGGTAAGGGGCATCATGGTTTTCATGAAGGGAAATTATTATTTAATGATAAAGCAACTTTGGTGATGTTTATTGCAGTTGGTCCAGAAGAAGCAATTGCCACCATTGCTTTGGGGATGAAAACTTTATTTCAAAAAAACTCAGGCGTGATGTTTGTTTCTGAGGTTTTTGTTGCTCGGATGGACTATTTTCAATAGACTCATGCGATGATCTATCAAAACCAACGTGTTTTACTAGCCTCTAAACATGAAAAAGAGCGTGTGATACGACCCGTTTTTTATGAAAAAATGGGTTGTGAGATATTTACTTCTGATTTTGATACAGATCAATTTGGTACGTTTACCGGTGAAATTGCTCGAACGCACAGTGCTTATGAAACCTGTGTGTTAAAAGCCAAGACTGCCGCGATTGCTTTAGATTCTCTATTGAGCCTTGCCAGTGAAGGTAGTTTTGGACCTCATCCGGCGATGCCTTTTTTTGCAAGTGCTCATGAGATTATGGCATTTGTTGATTTAAAAAATAACTGGGTGATTACCGAACAACTCGTGACGCCTAAAACCAATTATCAAATGCTGACGTTGCATCCTGAGACAGATATTTTACCATTTTTAAATGCAGCCAAATTTCCCAATCATGCCGTGACCTTGCAGATTGCGTCTACAAAAAAAGTCTTGGGAAAAGGTATTCAAGATATCATAAGCTTACAAAATCTGATAACACAGGGTTTTTCTGAAACTGATGCGCTGCTGTTGGCGACAGATATGCGTGCGATGATGAATCCAACGCGCATGGAGGTATTGTCTTTACTCGCAGAAAAATTAGTGTCACGAATTTTAAATACCTGCCAAGCTTGCCAAGCCCCGGGATTTGGTTTTATTACTACATCTGATTATCTGGCCTGTGGTTTATGCGGCGGCCCCACATCGCTGCATCGATATGAGATATGGGGTTGTATAGCCTGCAAGCATCAAGAAAAATATCCCAGGCAAGATAAGCTTGAGCACGCTGATCCAACTTATTGTCAGGATTGCAACCCGTAATGAACTTAAGCCATACTGGGTTGCAATCCGAGATTTTCCTCTTCTTTAGGTTTTTTAGGTTCAGGAGCAAGATTTAAAATTGCCGTTATAAAAAAATTATTAAATATATGCGCCCCAATCGCTGTAATTAAGCCAAACTGCAAGCTTAATAAGCCATAAACGACTCCCGTTAACACTGAACTAATGACTTGTAAATGATTTTTTTCTCCATTGCTGTAATGGAGTAAACCAAAACTGACAGATGAGATGATGAGCGCACATGCCGCCGCCATACTGATACTAAGTCCAAAGAAAGGCGTCGTCAATGATGCTGGAAAAAGTAAGCCTATGGTTAAAAGAGACAGAGGTAATACAGCACCTCGAAAAATTAATTCTTCAATGATTGGTCCTATGAAAGTGACATATATTTGATTTTTTCTAAGAAAATCCGAGTAACTTTTTTTGGTTTCGGATTTGATTAATGTACTCAATAACAATACAGTTATGATATTAAATACTAGTGTGCTCATTGCAACCGCACAAGCAAACGCAAAGTGAGGGATAAAAATAGATCCAAGTACGACAGCAGAGGCTGCAGGGATAAGTTTAAGCCAAGGTATGGCATTAAACTTACTTTTTTGAATTGGCTTTGGAGGTGCGGTTTTTTTTATTTCAGGAAATAGACTAGCGTATTTGGGTGTGAAAAAAGAGGCTGATGCGGACATGTTGATTACCAAATAATTAAAAAGAATATTATATATTCTTAAAAATCAAAAATCAATCAAATAAGTTATTAGAGTCGTTCAAAAATAGTGCGGGTATTGAAGCCAAACAAGCGTTCGTGCATGCGGTAAGCATATTCATCAGTCATGTTGGCTATGTAGTCACAGACTACACGTAATGCTTGGTGTTCGTCTGTGGCATCATGAAAGAGTTGTCGATTTTTTAAGTCGAGAAGGCTCTTTGGGTTAGAGCTAATCGCTTCGAATAAACGTAAAACTACGGTTTGTCCTCCATATTCAAACGTCCGGGCTTCTTGGGAATCAATCACATGATTGTATATAATGCGCATAAAATAATCTAATAGCAACTTGGCTTGAGGAAGCAGAACGGCGTTATATTTTAATAGAGCATTATCAAATGCTTCATGGGTCATTTCAACGCTAATTGAGGTGATAAAATAATTGACGATTTCACCAATGGCTTGTTTACGAATATATAAAACCGGGTCAAATAGTGCGTCTAATATCGTTAATGACAGTGAGGTTTCTGAAAGTAATACGCGACATTCAGACGTGTCTAATTGATTTCGTGTAATTAAGCGTAAATGAATCGCATCCTCTAAGTCATGCACCCCATATGCAATATCATCTGCAATATCCATAATCGAGCAGTCAAATGCATAATATGCAGCTTTGCCATGTTGATGATCCTGCGGTTGTTCTGCGAGTGTTTGGAATAGGGCGCGGTCAGTCGGAGAAAATGGTTCGAGTAGCCATTGTACTTCGGGACCTTCGCAATCAAAATAAGCTTTAGGGGGGAGCCAATCATTCACGCGGATGGTTTTATTGGGTAACACATCATCTATGGGTAATTGTCGTGCGACGACGTCGGAACGTTTGACCGGATATTTTAATAATCCAAGTAACGAACGTCGGGTGAGGTCTAGTCCAAAAGGGCCGTAACTATTTTCAACTTTAGTTAATAAACGGAGTGTTTGGCCATTGCCTTCGAAACCACCGTGATGGCGCATCATAAAATTAAGCGCTACCTCTCCACCATGGCCAAAAGGTGGGTGGCCAATATCGTGTAATAAACAAATCACATGCATTAAATCATCGTTGGGTAATAAACCGATGATTTGCGACCATTTTTCGTTTAATGCCAGTCCCCGGGTGATACTAATGCCGATGGACGCTACTTCAAGCGAGTGGGTGAGGCGTGTTCGATGAAAATCGCCCTCATCCGTGCCTAAAATTTGGGTTTTGCGTTGCATTCTGCGAAACGCCGGGCAGTGAATCACTCGTGTGCGGTCGCGCTCATAAGAATCACGATGATCTTGTGTGCCGCGTTGATGGATTTGGCCTGAGCGTCGATGTGTCCACATAATTTTTTATATTATCTGTAAATAATACTAAAGTTTATTGAAAATCTGCAGATAACACCATTGAAAGAACAAAAAATTATTGGTAAGGCCTCAACAACAATAAAATTAAGGGCACAATTATGTTAATCAAAACAAAAATGATCACCATGACATTGTGTGTGGTTGGCTTATCTGCTTGTAGTAGTTGGTATCAAAATAGCCAAATCCATTCATATCCAACTAAAAATCGTAGTTCAGCGATTCAGCTATATCCTGATGGCTATGATAACGGAGGAGCTTATGCGCCAGATAGCGTTTCGACGACACTGAGCAAACCTCATACCGCATCATCAGCTGATGGTTATCAGGCTAACGTTAACACGGTTGAACCCGCAAGCTTTAAAATGCGCGATAAATCGTGGGTGAGTAGCCAAAATCCACAAGGGTATACCATCGAATTATCTAACGGTGAAAAAGCTTCTGATGTTGCCGGAACTTTGCAAAAAGCACCTAAAAGCGAACGTATGGCCGAAGTCAAATATCAACGTGACGGCAAACAATATTACAAAGGTGTTTATGGAAGTTACCCGACTTATGAAGCAGCACAACAAGCTTTAAGCGCTTTACCTGAGGATGTTAAACAGGGGGCTACCGTTAAAACTTGGGGCCATATTCAAAGCGTCAGTGAATAATTGAAGTTTTTTCTCAAATAAGCGGTGCAGAGACACCGCTTATTTATTATTTAAATTTAATAACACTTGTTAAATCACCGTCGAAATAGGGACCATATTCTTTTTTTTCATCACCAGAAATCTGCTTTTTTTCACTGTTGACAACGTTTCGTTGTTCAGACGTGGTGTTGCTGTTAAACAAAAAGCTGTTTTTTTTATTCTTTGGTTGAAGGCTACTTGGTTTAGACATCTTGGTATCTCTCTTATTTTACAGATTATAATTAACGCTGATAATTTCATATTCGACTAATCCACCTGGCGTCTCTACGGTGACGATATCGTCGACTTGTTTACCGGTGATTGCTTTACCAATGGGTGAGCTATAGGAAATTTTATTGAGTTTTATATCAGCCTCATCAACACCAACGATTTGGTAAGTAATTTCTTCGTTGGATTGAATGTTTAATAAACTCACTTTGGATCCAAAAATAACTTTGCCTTGATTTTGTAGTTTACTGACGTCAATAATTTGAACGTTTGATAATTTGGCTTCTAATTCTTGAATCCGGCCTTCCATAAAACTTTGTTGCTCGCGTGCCGCGTGATATTCAGCATTTTCTTTGAGATCACCATGCGCGCGCGCTGTGGCAATAGCTTCAATAATTTTGGGGCGCTCAATACTTTTAAGCCGATGTAATTCTTTTGTTAGTGTTTCTGCACCTTGGGGTGTCATGGGATGTTTTTGCATCGTCATTCTCTCATTTGTAAATCTTGTAATCGTGTAACAGTTTTACGGTCTTCGTATTTCATTGCTAAACAGGCAGCTTCAGCACCAGATAAGGTGGTGGTATAACTGACTTTATATTGTAAAGCATTTCGTCGAATTGAAAAAGAATCCGCAATAGCCTGTTTGCCCTCAGTCGTGTTGACTATAAAATCAATATCGTGATTTTTGATATAGTCGACGACATGGGGGCGCCCTTCTGCAACTTTAAATACACGTCGGCAATCAATGCCGGCAGCTTGCAACACCATTGCAGTTCCTCGTGTTGCAATCAATTCAAATCCAAGTGCGACCAGCCTTTTGCCAATCTCACCAATTTTGGTTTTATCTGCGTCCCGTACTGATAAGAAAGCACGATGACGCTTTTTGATGGATGCCCCTGCACCTAATTGCGCTTTAGCATAAGCTTGGCCAAATCGCTTCGCAATCCCCATAACTTCGCCTGTTGATTTCATTTCTGGCCCTAAGATTGAATCTACGCCTGGAAATTTTATGAAAGGAAACACAGGAAGTTTAATAGAATAAAAACTCGGACCACGGTGATTTAAAATCAGAGATTGGTCTCGTAATCGATGCCCAATTTTACAGCGGGCAGCAATTTTAGCTAAGGGTAATCCTGTGGCTTTAGAGACAAATGGTACAGTTCGAGATGCACGCGGATTGACTTCGAGGATATAGATATCATCCGCTTGAATTGCAAACTGTGCGTTGACCAGGCCACATACCCCTAATTGTAACGCCATTTTACGCATTTGCTCAACCAATTCTTGTTGCATGACACCACTTAAACTAAATGGGGGCAAGGTACAGGCTGAATCGCCAGAATGTACGCCGGCTTGCTCAATATGCTCCATGATGGCGCCAATGAGAACCTCTTCACCATCACAGACTGCATCGATATCGACTTCGATGGCATCATTTAAAAATTTATCGAGTAATACCGGTGAATCATTAGAAACGGCAACGGCATGGGCTAAATAATGGCGTAAATCTTCTTCGTGATAAACGATTTCCATCGCACGTCCCCCTAAGACATAAGAGGGGCGAACGACGAGCGGATAACCAATTTCAGCAGCTAAAATTAAGGCCTCTGCCTCGCTGCGGACTGTTCCATTTGCAGGTTGTTGTAAACACAAGCGTGAAACTAATTGTTGAAATCGTTCTCGATCTTCTGCTTCGTCAATCGCATCAGGCTTGGTGCCCAAAATATTGATGCCATTGGCCTCGAGCGCACGCGCTAATTTTAAGGGAGTCTGTCCACCGTAATCGATGATTAAACCCATAGGTTGTTCTATACTGACAATTGCCAAAATATCTTCTAAAGTGATTGGTTCGAAATATAAACGGTCTGAGATATCAACGTCTGTTGATACAGTTTCTGGGTTGCAGTTGACCATAATGGTTTTATACCCTGCTTCTCTCAGCGCCAGTGCCGCGTGAACGCAGCAGTAATCAAATTCAATGCCTTGGCCAATACGATTTGGGCCACCGCCTAAAATCATAATTTTTTTGGAAGAGATTTCAGGCTTAGCTTCACAGACTGTGGCATAACAAGAATACAAATAAGCTGTTGTACTCGGAAACTCACCTGCGCATGAATCAATACGTTTATAGACAGGTGTGACTTGTAACTGTAATCGATGGTTGCGAAATTTTTCTTCAGTTTCGTTGAGTAAATTTGCCAAGTATCTGTCTGAAAATCCTGCTTTTTTTAATCTGCGCATGGTGATTTGATCAAGATCATTGAGGCTTGTTGCTTGAGCTTGACGCTCTAGTTCAATCAGTATTTGAATTTGACCAAGAAACCATGGGTCGACCCGGCTTTCTTGATAAATTTCGTCAAGGGTTAAACCATAGCGAAATGCATCGGCTAGGTACCAAAGCCTATCGGGGGTGGGTTCGCGAAGTAACCCTCGTAATACTGAAATATCTTCAGTGGTTTTAAACAATGGTTCTAACCCATAGCGACCAATTTCTAAACTACGAATGGCTTTTTGTAAAGATGCTTGGAAAGTCTCGCCAATCGCCATGACTTCTCCCACAGATTTCATTTGCGTTGAAAGTGTCTGGGTTGTTTGGGGAAACTTATCAAAATTAAAGCGTGGAATCTTCGTTACGACATAATCAATGCTCGGTTCAAACGAAGCCGGGGTTTTGCCGCCAGTAATTTCATTTGCTAATTCATCGAGTGTATAACCAACCGCTAAAAGCGCAGCAATCTTAGCAATGGGAAATCCCGTTGCTTTTGAGGCTAATGCCGAACTTCGTGATACCCGCGGATTCATTTCGACAACTAACAAACGACCATCAGCGGGGTTAACAGCAAATTGCACATTGGCTCCGCCGGTTTCGACACCAACTGCACGCAGTACACGAATGGCAGCATCGCGCATGCGTTGATATTCTTTATCGGTCAGGGTTTGTGCTGGTGCAACGGTAATTGAATCTCCGGTATGCACGCCCATAGGGTCTAAATTTTCTATCGTGCAGACGATGATACAATTATCATGTTTATCGCGCACGACTTCCATTTCAAATTCTTTCCAGCCTAAGACAGATTCATCAATTAATAATTCGTGTGTTGGTGAGAGGGCGAGACCTTGCGTGCAAATGGCTTCAAATTCCTCCCGATTATAGGCAATGCCACCACCACTGCCGCCCATAGTAAATGAGGGTCGAATAATTGCTGGAAAACCTAATTGAGCCTGGACTGAAAATGCTTCCTCCATACTATGTGCAATGGCTGAGCGTGGCATATCTAAACCAATTTTATGCATTAGTTGGCGAAATTTATCGCGATCTTCGGCTTTATCTATGGCTTCACGGGTTGCACCAATCATTTCCACGCCATATTGCTCTAAAATACCTTCTCGAACGAGGTCTAAAGCGCAATTTAAAGCAGTTTGTCCACCCATGGTGGGTAAGAGTGCATCTGGACGTTCTTTTTCAATGACTCGCGCCACTTCTGGCCACAATACTGGTTCTATGTAAGTTGCATCAGCAAGATCAGGGTCTGTCATAATGGTAGCAGGGTTGGAGTTGACCAAAATAATGCGATAGCCCTCTTGTTTTAACACTCTGACTGCTTGTGAACCAGAATAATCAAACTCGCCAGCTTGCCCGATGACGATAGGTCCGGCACCTAGAATTAAAATGGATTGAATATCACTGCGTTTAGGCATAACACCACGATTCAAAATAAAAGTGCTTCATTTTATAGAGTTTTTACGGAGGAAGAAATGGGCAAAGATGAATATCGTTCAAAGTCCTGTTAACAACCAATGCCGATGGTTTTTACATTGACAAATTCTAAAATCCCTTGTCGTGATAATTCGCGTCCAAACCCAGATTTTTTAATACCGCCAAATGGTAGTCTTGGATCAGAAGATACAAATTGATTGACAAAACACGTACCTGTTTCAATGTCAAACCTTGCAATATGTTCCCCGCGTTGTAAATCTTGCGTGAATACTCCGCCGCCTAAGCCAAATTGACTTTGATTTGCTAGTAGAATAGCTTCATGTTCGTTTTGAACTGGAATAATAGATATAACCGGACCAAAAAGTTCGTCTTCAAAAGCAGTCATACCGGGTTTGACTTGGGTGATTAGAGTAGGCGGGTAATAGTATCCTGTTTGATGAGGGATGGTTCCGCCGACTAAAATCTGTGCACCTTGTTGTTGGGTTGCCAAGACTTGTTGATGCAATTTCTCACGAAGGTCGGCACGTGCAATCGGCCCCATAGTCGTTTTAGGATTTAATGGGTCGCCCAAATTGTAACGGTTCATTTGTAATTTGACCTGTTCGACAAACTCATCAACAACTGATTCAATAACGATGAAGCGTTTTGCTGCAATACAAGATTGCCCTGCATTATTTAATCGTGACGTCACTAAGCATTTTGCCGCATACGTGAGATCAGCATCGGCGAGCACTAAATAAGGATCATTGCCCCCAAGCTCTAGAACGATACGTTTTAAATATTGCCCGGCAGTGGCGGCAACTGAGCTTCCTGCACGCTCACTGCCGGTGAGTGTGACTGCAGCAATGTGTGGATGGGCGATAACAAATTTCGCCATATCCTCGTCAATGAGGACTGTCGTAAATAAATGCTTTGGAAATCCTGCTTCTAAAAAGAGAGCTTCCATGGCAAGAGCCGCGCCTGTTGAAATGGGGGCATGTTTCAGTAATGTTGCATTTCCTGCCATGATGGTCGGCACTGCATAGCGAAATACTTGCCAGAAAGGAAAATTCCACGGCATAATTCCAAAAACAATACCCAGTGGTTGGTAGCAAACATAGCTTTTTTGCAAGTCAGTTTGAATTGATTCAGCTTTTAAGTAATGCTCAGCATGTTTGGCGTAATGCTGACAGACCCACACACATTTTTCAATTTCCACGTGTCCAGCGGTGACTGGTTTGCCCATTTCCTCGGCGATGAGTTTTGCATATACGGTTTTCTTTTGATCTAGTAATTTAGCAAGTTTGAGCATTAATGCTTTGCGCTCAGCATATGACTTTTTTTTCCAAGCTTGGTAGGCTGCATATGTTTTGTCAATACTTTCAATTAGTTGAGTTTCATTGAATAAATCATAGGTTTTAATGATTTGTTCTGTTGCTGGATTTCTAGTCTCAATGATCATCATGATATTCCGTATGGTTTTATTAAGATGAGCATATCATAGTGACAGCCAGTTGCAAAAAGAACACTTTTTCCACACAGAGTTATCCACAGATAATGTGGATAATAAAAAGATCAAGATAAAAATAAAAAATATTTTTTATATATTTTTCATGTAGTTACGCACGCATCAATTCTGTCAATTATTTTCATTGTAAATTTTGAATAAAGTTATCCACACTGGCGGATTGATTATAAATTTTCTAAAATGTTTTCTCAGTTATTCGTAATGACACCAGGAGAAAAAAATGAGATTTATATTGTAAAGAACTATTTTTCTAAAAAACTACTATTTATCCCCAGTATTTTTCTAATTTAAATGTGGTGCCTGTTGAAGTAAAAGCCCGGTTAAAAGGTGGCATGAAAAGTTTAAAAGTATATTTTGAAACACACCCTAAGACTAAAGTTGCTTTAAAAATTTCTGAAGGTCAATTTGCTAAGCAGAACCATCTGCAAGAACTTCTTTTGTATGCAATTGAATATTGGATACATAAAGAATGATCATTTGTATGGCGTCCCCAGGGGGAGTCGAACCCCCGTTACTGCCGTGAAAGGGCAATGTCCTGGGCCTCTAGACGATGGGGACATAAATTCCAAAATTTCATACTGATAAGCTACGCCAAAATTGGCGTCCCCAGGGGGAGTCGAACCCCCGTTACTGCCGTGAAAGGGCAATGTCCTAGGCCTCTAGACGATGGGGACATAAAGCTTATCGTCCTATTTTTGAGGTGATACATCCTCTGGTGGAGCTAGGCGGGATCGAACCGCCGACCTCTTGCATGCCATGCAAGCGCTCTCCCAGCTGAGCTATAACCCCTCAAAAAAGAGAACTGGATTCTATATGAGCTTTCTTATAGCTGTCAAGCAATAATTAACGGTGGCCATGATTCATTGAGTGATGCGTTGCTACATGGCTCGGCGCTGCATTGTGTGATGAAAAATGAGTTCCATGATTAGCTATACCAGACCCAAAAATATTATGTCCGTGATGCGTTCTAGCCGGGGATGAAAAAATTCCAGGTGTTTGATGTCTGTGGTAATTGCGATTATTTAATCCACTACTAAATAATCCCCAACTAGAATAGACAGGATAAGTTACAGGAATTGGTACAATTGGTGTTACACCTGCTCCTGGACCATAGCCACCTATGCGACTCCAAGGTGTTAAAAAGATTGCGGCGCATACTACTGATAATAAAATAGCCGCGGCTACAATGGGTATGATAGGCATCATAAACCCTGTAGTTAATCCTCCTGCAGCTAAGCCCATGGTTGCTGCTCCAACGATGATATTGGTTTTGGCAAGAATGGCTGTTAGTGATAGAGCAATAATTGATATGGCTAAAACACCAGCGAGGCATTTGAGGATAAAGTTTGGTGAAAGGGTCATTGATTATCTCCAGTAGTATTGATGAAAGCGAATTTTGAAATTTTTACCAATCCGTGGGTGCGTTGCAATAACTCTTGGATGAAACATGCGATGTGAAAAACTTGTTCTCCAAATATACTTAGTGTATCTAAAATTTCATGATAATACAATTCTATAAGATGGGCTAAATCTTCTTGGGTATGTAGTGTTGCAAAGGTGGTTTTATGGTTCGCACCATCTGATGCTCTGCCTTTTCCAAGATGATTGATATCATATTGATCAAGATAATCATCTTGCATTTGAAAGGCTAAACCTAAATGATGCCCAAATTGCTGTAATGCTTGTGTTTGTTTTTCTGTGGCATGGCTAATGGCTAAGACCATGTTGATACATGCAGCAATTAATTTCCCAGTTTTTAAATGATGGATTTTTTTTAATTCGGCTTCGGAAATATTTGGATTTTCAAGTTCAGACAAATCTAAACTTTGACCGCTCACCATACCGCTTGGGCCACATGCTTTCACCAGTTCATGGGTGCTTTTGAGAATTTGGTTGGGTGCTAGGCTCGGGGAGAGATGTGAAATTAATAGGTCAATGGCTAAAGCTTGCATACCATCGCCAACGAGGATCGCTGTGGCTTCATCGAATGCGCGATGGCAACTTGGTTTCCCTCGACGAAAATCATCGTTGTCCATCGCGGGTAGATCATCATGAATCAGCGAGTAACAATGTGTCAGTTCAAGCGCAACTGCAATGATGTCCAGATGCTCAATTTGAATATTTAATAATTCACCAGAAAGATAGACTAATAAAGGACGAATACGTTTTCCACCTGGAAAGAGCGCATAGAGCATGGCTTCTTGAATACGCGGAGCGGGAATGATTGATGTTTTGATGAGCTGTCTTAAAATTCTATTATGGCGCGTTAAGTAAGCATCAAAAACCGTATTAGTCATGAGTGGGTTCGCCTTCGAGGAAAGATTCGGTGCTTAAGCGTTCAATGACTTTCAGAGCTTCTGTTAATGTCGTTTGACACGTTCGGGCAAGTTTGATGCCTTGTTCAAATTGTTGGAGCGCTTCGTTTAATGAAAGATCACCTTTTTCTAATTGCAGAACAATTGCTTCAAGTTCTGCAATTGATTTTTCAAAAGAAATTTTTTTTGCCATGTCTTGCTATCCTGCAATGTCAAAAATGTTGCTATTATATACGGCTTATCAAAGAAATTGTAGCTAAATATGTTTATTAAGGAATTTTATGAAAGTGAAAACACGTTTTGTTTGTGGTCAGTGTGCCGCTTCGTTTTCACAATGGGCAGGACAGTGCACGCAATGTAGTGCTTGGAATACAATTATTGAAGAAGCAAATCCTGTTTTGCCTAAAATCGTCCAACGGGGCAATCAATATGCAAATCAACGTTCACAAGTGACTTCTGTTGATGAGGTTGCTGTAGATTTAGATGTCCGTTTTGATTCTGGCTTATCTGAATTGAACCGTGTGCTGGGTGGTGGGTTGGTCGATGGTTCAGTGGTTTTGATTGGCGGTGATCCTGGGATTGGTAAATCGACTTTGTTACTGCAAGCATTGGCTCATTTATCGCAACAGCATCAAGTTTTATACGTGACTGGAGAGGAATCGCTCCAACAAGTCGCCATGCGTGCCAATCGGTTGCAATTGTTTATAAAAAAATTGCGTTTATTGGCTGAAACGCATGTTGAAACGATTTTATCGCATGCACAAAAAGAGCGGCCGCGCATGATTGTGATTGATTCCGTACAAACTATTTTTACAGATACGCTGAGCTCAGCTGCGGGTGGGGTGAGTCAAGTTCGTGAGGCAACGGCCCAACTGGTGCGCTACGCTAAATCAACGCAAACTGCCGTATTATTGGTTGGACATGTGACCAAAGAAGGTGCGCTCGCTGGTCCTCGGGTTTTAGAGCATATGGTGGATGCCGTGCTTTATTTTGAAGGGCAGACAGATAGCCGGTTTCGTGTGATTCGTGCGATTAAAAATCGATTTGGTGCTGTCAATGAACTCGGTGTGTTTGCCATGACTGATCGGGGATTGAAAGAAGTATCGAATCCTTCTGCTATTTTTTTATCGCGTCAACCAGAACCCACGCCTGGAAGTGCGGTGATGGTGACTTGGGAGGGCTCGCGTCCCATGTTGGTTGAAGTTCAAGCCTTGGTAGATCAAGCCTATGGACAACAGCCTCGGCGGATTACAGCGGGCCTTGAACATAATCGACTGACAATTTTATTAGCGGTTTTGCATCGACATGGGGGCGTTCCAACGTTTGATCAGGATGTTTTTATTAATGTCGTCGGCGGTGTTAAAGTCACGGAAACTGCTAGTGATTTAGCTTTGATTGTTGCTGTTGTCTCGAGTTTGCGCAATGCCATATTTGATCGTGAAACGATTGTGTTTGGTGAAATTGGACTAGCTGGGGAGATTAGGCCTGTTCAAAGTGGACAAGAACGGTTAAAAGAAGCGGCTAAACATGGTTTTAAACGCGCCATCGTCCCTTTGGCGAATGCACCGAAGCAAGCGATGGGTTTAGATATTCAGCCGGTGAAATGTTTACAAGATGTTTTATTGAGAATTTAGCCAGTATGAGATTAAATATTGTATTTTGATTAAAAAAATCATATAGTGCGCATTTTTAAAATGAGAGTTTTATTATGAAAAATAGAACACGTTCGTCTGTTGGCTTTTATACACCGCCTAGAAAAAGAGCAGTACCGACGTCCGCTTTAACCGATAATCAACATATTATTCGATATTCTTTTGTTTGCTTTGTGATTCAAAATGAACACAAATATCAGATTGGCTTTGAACATATTAAGGGTTTGCTGAATGCGTTAAAATTGGCTGAAGAATCTTTCTGTGAGTCTTTGCTTGCTAATACTTCTAACAGATTAGTATTTATTGATGATTTATTAAATAACTATGAAAAACTCACCAACTTTATGAGCAGTGAGTTTCAATTCCCATGCTGTTTACAAGGGCCAGTGGATCTAGATTTTTTACGCACATGGTTGAAAGAAACGTATCCTCATAATGGACTTCTTTTTAAAAGGCTTAATCTAGCACGATTAAATTTATTAGAAATATGTCAGAATCTGAACGATCCTCCAGGGTTCTATGTTTAGCGCAACGATTTAATTCAATCTTGGGGTGTGGTATTCTTGATGGCATCGACTCAATGCCATCTTAAAGGATACGACGCTCCATGGTTTATTCGGCGAAAGAAGTTACCCCTGTAAATATTGAAGACGAACTCAAACAGTCTTATTTAGATTACGCAATGAGCGTGATTGTTGGTCGTGCGCTACCTGATGTGCGGGATGGTTTAAAACCTGTGCATCGTCGGGTGTTGTTTGCGATGAGCGAACTAGGGAATGATTGGAATAAACCACATAAGAAATCAGCACGTGTCGTTGGGGATGTCATCGGTAAATATCATCCGCATGGTGATACCGCGGTCTATGATACTATTGTCCGGATGGCTCAGCCTTTTTCCTTGCGTTATATGTTGGTTGATGGTCAAGGCAACTTTGGGTCTATCGATGGTGATGCGCCTGCGGCTATGCGTTATACTGAAGTTAGAATGTCTAAGGTTGCGCATGCCCTCTTAGCTGACCTAGAAAAAGAAACGGTGGATTTTGCGCCGAACTACGATGAAACTGAATTCGCTCCTGTTGTATTACCCTCTCGTATTCCCAATTTATTAGTTAATGGATCCTCAGGGATTGCAGTAGGTATGGCGACCAATATCCCTCCTCATAATCTGACGGAAGTCATCGATGCCTGCGTTGCTCTTGTGGATAATCCTGAATTAACCATTGATGATTTATTATTAATTATACCTGGCCCTGATTTTCCAACATGGGGTATTATCAATGGTCGTGCAGGGGTCGTACAAGGTTATCGCACCGGCCGTGGACGCGTGATTATGCGTGCTCGTACTGAAATAGAAACGGATAAACAAACTGGTCGACAAGCGATTATCGTTCATGAATTGCCCTATCAGGTGAATAAAGCGCGTTTGGTTGAGCGTATTGCTGAACTCGTGCGTGAAA
Source organism: Legionella genomosp. 1 (assembly GCA_945901145.1). Taxonomy (GTDB): domain Bacteria; phylum Pseudomonadota; class Gammaproteobacteria; order Legionellales; family Legionellaceae; genus JAGVJT01. The sequence continues at coordinate 17,113 of CAMDJY010000001.1, forward strand.
AACGTTTGGAAGGTATTTCTGGATTGCGTGATGAATCCGATAAAGATGGTATGCGCGTGGTGATTGAATTAAAGCGTGGCGAAGTTGCTGAAGTCACGTTAAATAATCTTTACACACATACGCAAATGCAGAATGTGTTTGGTATTAATATGGTTGCCTTGGTTGATGGTCAACCCAAGACATTAAACCTCAAAGAAATTCTGGTGTGCTTTATTCGTCATCGTCGTGAAGTAGTTACCCGGCGTACGATTTTTGAATTAAAGAAAGCTCGGCAGCGCGCGCACATTCTCGAAGGTCTTGGTGTAGCGCTCGCTAATATTGATGAAATGATTGCATTGATCAAGCAATCTCCTACGCCAAATGATGCAAAAGAAGCCTTATTAGCACGTGTCTGGGAGCCAGGTCTGGTCAAAGCCATGCTCGAGAAAGAAAGCGCTGGGGCTTGCCGACCTGAGGAATTATCTGATGATTTTGGATTAGTCAATGCAAACTATCGATTATCACCACAACAAGCACAAGCAATTCTTGATTTACGTCTGCATCGGTTAACTGGTTTAGAACAAGATAAAATTATTCAAGAATTTGAAACACTTTTAGGCGTGATTCGAGAACTGCTTAAAATTCTTGCTTCCACGGAACGGCTTATGGAAGTGATTCGAGAAGAATTATTAGAAATCAAGCAACAATTCGGAGATAAAAGACGCACAGAGATCATTGCGTCACAAGAAGATTTAACCATAGAAGATTTAATTATTGAAGAATCCGTGGTAGTGACCCTGTCGCATCAAGGCTATGTAAAATATCAACCAATCTCGACTTACCAGGCCCAGCACCGTGGGGGTAAAGGTAAAATTGCAACACATGTTAAAGACGAAGATTTTGTTGAACGTTTAATCGTTGCCAGTACCCATGACACGTTGTTGTGTTTTTCCAATCATGGCAAATTATATTGGCTAAAAGCCTATGAATTACCGCTTGCAAATCGTACGTCTCGTGGTCGACCGATTGTCAATGTTCTCCCGCTTGCTGCGGGTGAAGCAATTAGTGCGATGCTACCTGTTCGTCAGTATGAAGCAGGTTTATTCGTGTTCATGGCAACCAAACAAGGTGTTGTGAAAAAAGTGTCTCTGGATGCATTTAGCCGACCACGTAGTAATGGGATTATTGCACTCGATTTGGATGAGGATGACCGACTTATTGGTGTTGATATTACCGATGGCAGCAAAGATATTATGTTGTTTTCTGATGCAGGCAAAGTGATTCGTTTTAACGAAGAATTGGTCAGAGCGATGGGTCGAACTGCACGCGGAGTTCGGGGTATTCGACTTGCCGAAGGTCAGTCATTAATTTCTTTAGTTGTTGCAGAGACAACCGGTACAATTTTAACGGCTACCGAATTGGGTTATGGCAAACGCACTGAAATTAGTGAATACCGGGTCACTGGCCGTGGTGGACAAGGGGTGATTTCTATTCAGGTGAATGAGCGCAATGGTAAAGTAGTTCGTGCAGTTCAAGTGAATGAGGCTGACGAAGCGATGCTGATCACAGATCAAGGGACACTGGTACGTTTTAAAGTGAGTGACTTGTCGATTATTGGTCGAAATACCCAGGGTGTACGTTTGATCAACGTCGGTCAGGGCGAACACGTTGTTGGAATGCAGCGGATTGAAGAAGTTCCCGAAGTTCCTGAAGATCATCAACAAGTGTTTATAGACGATGATGCGGGGGTATAATTTTGGGGCCGGCCCCGCCACTTTGCCCGAATCTATTTTACAAGAAGCGCAAGCTGAGCTGTTGAATTGGCATGAGTCTGGCATGTCTATTCTGGAGATTGGTCATCGTACTGAATTGTTTAAGGATTTGTTAAATCAGGCAGAATTATTGCTCCGAGAGTTGCTTAGTATCCCGAATAATTATCATGTTTTGTTTTTGACAAGTCCAGCTCGAACCCAGTTTGCAATGATTCCCATGAATTTAATTGGTCGTTCAGAACAAGCGGGATACCTGATTTCAGGCGTTTGGTCGAAGCTTGCTTATGAAGAAGCTTGTCAGTTATCCCATGCTTATTGCATAGCAGATAATGTGAACAGTGATTATTGGCAATTACCTGTGTATGGCTTAGAAGATATTCGTGACGAAACGGCTTATGTCTACTACACCTCGAATGAGACCATTCAAGGCTTGCGATTCCCCGAGCCTTTAACAGATATTCAAGTGCCATTGGTCGTTGATATGACTTCGTCGATACTCAGTGAGCCGATTGCTGTGGATGATTATGGGTTGATTTTTGCCGGCGCCCAAAAAAACATCGGTCCTGCAGGGTTAACCATCGTTATTATGCGTGAGGATTTATTAAAAGAACCTTTGCATCCGCTGCCAACAATGTTGAATTACCAAACGTTTATTGATACGCAGTCTCTGTATGCAACCCCTGCAACTTTTCAGTGTTATATGGCTTATAAAATGTTTCAATGGGTAAAATCTCAAGGCGGGGTTGATACGTTGTATCAAAATAATATTAAAAAAGCTAAAAAATTATACGATTATATTGACGCATCTTCAGCTTACCAATGCCATATTGCGAAAAATGCCCGATCTTTAATGAATGTTTGTTTTTCATTGATTGATCCTACTCAGGAAGAAGCCTTTTTAAAACAAGCAAATCAACGCGGGTTGTATGCATTAAAAGGCCATCGCTTGGTCGGTGGTTTGCGTGCAAGCTTATATAATGCAATGCCTATGGCAGGTGTTGAAGCCTTAATTACATTTATGCAAGATTTTTCGGTAGGACGGGGTGATGATTGACTGGATCAGTCATCCGGTTACAGCGCCTCTCATCGGTGAAGTCTCTCTACCTGGTGATAAGTCCATATCTCATCGGGCTTTATTTTTAGCCTCGATTGCTGCAGGTCAAACCGTTGTTCATGGTTTTTCAGATGGGGAAGATTGCCGTCGGACGCGTGATGCTTTTGAAGCGATGGGCGTTCATATTTCTTCGGAGCACGATGGTCGTTTAGTCATTGATGGCGTAGGTAAATATGGATTAACAGCACCGAAACGGCCTCTTGATTGTGGAAATTCAGGAACAACCATGAGACTGTTGATGGGATTACTCGCAGCACAGCCATTTCATACAAGATTAATAGGTGATGAAAGCTTGCACAAGCGACCCATGGCGCGCGTGAGCTTACCTTTACAACAAATGGGTGCAGATATTGACACGCATTTAGGGTGTGCACCCATTTTTATCCGTGGCCAGGTGAATTTAATTGCGATTGATTACACTCTGCAACAAGCAAGCGCTCAAGTTAAAACTGCACTGTTATTAGCAGGTTTGTATGCGCAAGGTCGTACGAAAATTTTCGAACCTAACCCATCTCGAGACCATACAGAGAAAATGTTGGCATTATTTTGTGCTGAAAAAACATCTCAACATATATTAAGCACTCATTCAGAATTATATTTAAAAGGCACAGAATTACATATCCCTGGCGATATTTCTTCTGCAGCATTTTTTATGATTGCAGCAACGCTGATTCCAGGATCGCATATTTTAATCAAAGATGTGGGTATTAATCCACATCGTATGGGCGTGATTCATATTCTGCGGGCGATGGGGGGGCAGATTCAACTGCTGAATCAGCGTCAATTTGGACAAGAACCCATTGCCGATATTGAAGTGCAGTATGCGCTATTGCGTGGCGTTGTGATTACAAAAGATATGGTGCCATCAGCGATTGATGAGTTCCCAATTTTATTTATAGCTGCTGCTTGTGCTACGGGTGAGACGCATTTAACTGGCGCTGAAGAATTACGCACCAAAGAAAGTGATCGTATTGCTGTGATGATTTCTGGATTGAATCAATTAGGGATTAGCGCAGAAGCACGCCAAGATGGTGTCTGTATTCAAGGCGGATTGCTGCAAGGTGGTTGTGTATCATCCATGGGGGATCACCGCGTGGCAATGGCATTTTCCATTGCGGGTGCACTTGCGAAAAAACCAGTGACAGTGATAGACTGCAAGCCTGTTTTAACCTCATTTCCGAGGTTCCAATCGGTTGCAAATCAATTGGGTTTTATGATTGAGTCTTATGAACAACAAAAATAATCACAATAACCAAATACCTGTTATCACCCTTGATGGACCAAGTGGAACTGGTAAAGGCACCTTGTGTCATCTGCTTGCCGCGCATTTAAATTGGCATATTCTTGATAGTGGTGCCATTTATCGTGTCCTGGCGCTGGCTTCAAAAGAGCTCACAATTGATGTCGGTGATATTGATGCACTTGAAGACTTAGCTCGGCATTTAGAGCTGTCTTTTGATGAACACAATGTTTATCTGAGTCATAAAAATGTCAATGATGCCATTCGCACAGAACAGTGCGGTCAATATGCTTCAAAATTAGCTGCTATTCCAGGGGTTCGGGCGGCATTGTTGATGCGACAACGAGCATTTGCTAAACAACCTGGTTTAGTTGCAGACGGGCGAGATATGGGGACTATCGTGTTTCCAGATGCTGTTCTAAAAATATATTTATTTGCTCGTCCTGAAATACGTGCTGAACGTCGGTATATACAGTTGAAAAAAAATGGAAAAAGTGATACCCTCGCACAGGTCCTTGATGAGCTTGAACAAAGGGATGTTCGAGATATGTCAAGACAGCACGCACCATTAGTCGCTGCAAAAGATGCTGTCATCGTTGATACTTCAACTTTATCGATTG
>CAMDJY010000002.1 GCA_945901145.1 Legionella genomosp. 1
TGAGGATATTCATGATTTTCTTGATTTTTTCTTGGTTCTCCTTTTAAACGGTTTTCTAAATCCCGCTTAGTTTCAATGATTTTTTCCAAGATACAGTGTTCATCTTCTTGGTTATGATCAATCAGTGCCGCTTTCATTCTGTCATGAAACTCAAGTGTTTTATTTAAATATTCTTCAATGGCCTCAATTGGATGTGTATTTAATTCGATGAGACACTTTGCGATTAGAAAATGAATCTCGGCTTTTATATTGATGGTACTAAGTATGTTTGAAAAAAATTTTTTACGTGGGTTTTCTGCTGTATTAAAAAAATCAATTGAGCAAAAATAATTGCTTAATTGTTGCAATGGGTTTTGTTGTATCAGCTGAAGGCAGTCAAGACCTGCTTCAATGAGGGTCCCATGCCAGTCAAGGATAGGATTAATTAAATGACCTTTGTTATTTTTGATCTGATTATAAAAATCAGTCATGAATGGTTCCATATATTTTATGGCTTGCTGATAAGCTTCAAAGGCTTCTAAACTCTTATTTTGGGCACATAACGACACAGTTTCTTTGATTTTATTCGCTAGTTGAACTTGTATTCTATTAGTTTCGTTTGATAGGTCTTTGATGAGTTCGTCACATTTAGTATGCCATTTTTTTTTCCAAGAGGAGTTTAGATCAGATATTTTTTTTTCAGATGAGGCCAGTTCTTCAAAAATATTGCTGATTTTTTCAAAATCAAATGTGGATTTTATAACTTCGCCCTTAAGATAAAGTCTAGAGATCTTTGTTTCTTCAAGTGCTTCAATGCTTTTGGTATGAGCTTGGTTTAATTTTAGAAAATTGCTGAATTGATCGAGTTCAGGATCAGCAAGTAAGGCATTTTGAATGATTTGATAATCATTCATGATTGCATCGGTTGATCTTTTACTTAATTTTCTATCAGATTTTTTTTTGTTGAACTCATTTTTTGCAATTTGTTGCAAATGGTAGGCCATGACGAATCGAATTTTTGTAATATTATTAGTATGATTAATGACCGTAGTTGAGATCTCTTTTCGAATGGTTAAGTATTTTTGGTACATTGTTTGTTCAAATTTATCTAATCCTAAAAATCGTTCATCAATGACAAAATTTTTGTTCACCAACTCGGCTGCATCAACTAAAATTTTACTTAATTCGGTTATGATTTTGATACTGATAAAATTGATGGGGTAATATCCGTGGGGTGCCAGTAGAGGATATAAAGTGCTGAGTGAGTATTTTTCACAAAAAACCGTCATTTTTTGGAGTTCTTTCAAGGCAAAATCAATAGGTTTGTCTGTTAAGCAGTTTTGCACATGTTCATGAAGCGTTTGGAACAATTGATCATCTGGGTAATTTTCTTCTGTATAATGTTTTAGATGGTTATCTAATTGTTTTAACAGGGAATCTAGTGTTTGTGATAAATTGCCAAGCGACTCTGCTTTCGATTTGATTGGTGTGAGGTTTTGCGATTTTGGTGATTCCATATTGAATTTTTAGTAAATAAAAAATCCTAGTATAACAAAAATTAAGTTTTCTGTGTAATAAAAATGGCGTAATTCATGTATTCGTGTATTTATGTAAAAGATAGCTAACTAAAAATCCTGCCAATAAGCCAAAAAAATGTCCTTCCCAGGAAACATTTTTTTCTCTTGGGAAAATGCCTAAAAAGATTCCGGCAAATACGTAAAGAGTCGTCACGCCGATGATGATCGCAACCAGTGTACCTTGTTGATAGATATTGCTGATTAATAACCCCCAATAGCCGGTGATTAATCCGCTGGCGCCGATATGTAAACCAGATTTACCAAAACACCAGACTAAAAAGCCACTGATGATTGTGATCGTAAAGGTCACAAAGATGAAGTAATTTAAACCATTGATTAACAGAAAATCACTTAAAACGACGAGCGGAATTGTATTATAGAATAGATGGTTAAAATGCGCGTGCAGCAGGGGAGAGAAAAAAATACCCAAGAGCCCTATGCGATGGCGCGGCATGATGCCTAAATACAATAGTCTTGGCTCAAGCTGAGTTATCAAAAAAATAGCCCATAATAGGCCGACCATCCACAGTAAGATGTCTAGATGATCTTGGGTTTGTTGAATAATCAATATCAGTGTATCGGTGAGTGTGTCGATCATGGTAAAATTTTATTGATGGTGCAGGTCAGTTGGCCGCGCGCTAATTGAACATCAATTGTGTCATTGATAGCCAAATTTTCAGTCGTGAATAAGAGTTTGTGTTCTTTGGTGGCGACTGCGTAACCACGTGCGAGTGTTGCAAGTGGGCTATGTGATTCTAGAGATTGGATTAAAGCACTTAAAGTGTGCTTTTTTTGTGTCATAAAAAATGTCATTAACTGATTGAGTTGTCGGGTTAAATAATCCAAGGTCTGTTCATGTGTTTCAATCAGGCGTTTGGGTGATCCGATTTTTTGGGCTTCATAGGTTAATTGTTGTTGTTTTTCTCTCAAAAAACGCATCATCGCAAGACGCAGACGTTCTCCAAGAGTTTGAAACTGTTGTTCTAATTTCTTCCAGTCAGGAGTCACCTGTTCCGCAGCCGCTGTGGGCGTTGCTGCCCGAAAATCTGCAACAAAATCTGCAATGGTAAAATCAGTTTCATGGCCAATGCCAGAAACAATTGGAATTTGACTATTGGCGATCGCATGCGCTAAGGCCTCATGGTTAAAAGACCAGAGATCTTCCATACTACCGCCCCCACGTGCAAGAATGATGACGTCGCATTGAGCGTCATGATTTGCTTGTGCAATGGCTTGAATCAGTTGACTTGTAGCCTGTGCCCCTTGCACGTCACTTGGGTATAAACGCGTTTGGGCTAGAGGGTAACGTCTGGTGATTGTCGTCATGATATCGTGAAGCGCTGCGCCTTTGGGCGAGGTAACAATTCCAATGCAGTGTGGGATACTAGGAATTGGTTTTTTGCGTTCTGCGTCAAAAAGACCTAGCGCTGCGAGTTTAGTTTTGAGTAATTGAAATGCGCGGTATAATTCACCAACCCCTGCTTCTTCGATGACATCGATAATCAATTGATAATCGCCGCGTGCTTCATAGAGACTTAATTTGCCTTGAGCAATGATCAATTGTCCGTTTTTGGGTGGTGCCTGGTTGGTGAAATGTCGATTTCTAAAGAAAACGCAACGTAATTGAGCGCTGGTATCTTTTAATGTAAAGTAACAATGTCCAGACGCGGCCTGGGTCAAATTAGATATTTCACCTTCAACATGAATGGTCCCCATATCTTGTTCAAGCCAATTGCGAATAAAACGATTTAATTGCGTAACGGTGAGAATATGTTGTTGAGTTGTGGGGGTTGTCATCTGGTAATCATGATAAAATTTAATTATTTAACTTTACAATTTATTGGCTAGCAATCCAAGATAAATTTAGGCAAAATGGTTTGAGATTTTTATTTAGGAGAGGATTGTTTTATGAAAATGAAATGGATAGTGACCGCTATGAGTTTGGCGATGTCAGCTTCATATGCTCAAGAAATAACATCTTCATCATTATCAACTGAAGAAGATAAAGTTTCTTATAGTATCGGTGTTGACTTAGGTAAACATGTGATGCGTCAGGGAGTAACTCTCAATGCAGGTTTTCTTGCAAAGGGGATCGAAGATGGCATGAAAGGCGGAAATACATTACTCAGTGAAGAACAAATGAAAGATGTATTAAATGATTTCCAGAAAAAAATTATGGCAAAACGTGTGGCCGATATGGATAAACAAGGTGAAGTGAATAAAGCAGCTGGTGATGCATTTTTAAAAGAAAATAAAACTAAACCAAGTGTTGTGACCTTACCGAGCGGATTACAATATAAAATCCTGGTCGCAGGTAAAGGTGCAAAACCTGGTAAAGAGGATACAGTAACCGTTGAATATACGGGTAAGCTCATCAATGGTACAGTTTTTGATAGTACTGAAAAGGCGGGCAAGCCTGCTACATTTAAAGTATCTCAGGTGATTCCAGGCTGGACTGAAGCTTTACAATTAATGCCTGTGGGTTCAACTTGGGAATTATATATACCAGCAGCACTTGCCTATGGTTCACGCAATGTTGGTGGCATGATTGGACCCAATGAAACTTTAATTTTTAATGTTCATTTAATTGATGCTAAAAAATAATGCTAAAAAATAATTAATGCTGTTAAATATTAAAAAACTCCCTTTAGGGAGTTTTTTTTAAGCCATAGATTGGTGTACATAACTGCCAGGAGCAGCTATTATTGGCTGATAACTTAATTCAGAAAAATCTGGTGCCTGAATGAGTTCACCAGATTGTTTTTTTAGCCATTTAAACCATTCTGGCCACCAAGACCCTGGATGATAACTTGCCTGTTCTAGCCATTCATCAGGATTAAGAGCATTTTTAAAATTAATATAGTAACCATATTTTTTACTGCTAGGTGGCGTAATGATGCCTGCAATATGACCCGAACCGCCTAGAAGAAATTGTTTTTTACCTTGCATAAGTTGAAAACCGATATAGGTTGTTTTCCATGGTGCGATATGATCTTTTATCGTCGAAACAAAAAAAGTTGATGTTTTAATCTTACGCATGTCTAATGGTGTGTCATAAATTTTAATCTTTCCAGGTGTAACCAGTTGATTTTGTAAATACAGCCATCGCAAATATTCCGAATGCATTTTAAACGGCATATTGGTTGAGTCAGTATTCCAAAATAACAGATCGAATGGTGCTGGTGGTTTGCCTTCTAAATAATTTTTAATCAAAAAACGCCAAATTAGTTCCTTGGCCCGCAAGGAATTAAACGTATGGGTCATGAAGTGTCCCTCGAGATAGCCCTTTTTGACCATATGCTCTTCAAGTCTAGTAATTTGTATTTCGTCGATAAAAACGGAAATATCACCTGGATTACTAAAATCTATCATGGATGCTAAAAAAGTAGCTGATCTTATGATATTAATATTTTTTGCTTGATGATAAGCAAGAAGCATGGCTAATAATGTTCCTCCAATACAAAACCCCAAGGTATTGATTTTTTTGACACCAAGTTGTTTTTGAATGATATCCAGCGCCGCGATGGGGCCTTCATGGAGATACTCAGCAATACCTTTTTATAAATCACATGACCAGGGGTTGTGGCAAGATTTTCGCCGATTTTAAACGCATGTTTATCTGTCATGCTGATCATGAATTGAGAAGGAGGGGCTTTTAAATCAGTCAGTAGATTTTGTAATCCTGATATGAGATTTTTTCCATGACTTTTCATAGTCTCTAAGATTAATTCAGGATTTGTTAGTAAAAAATTATCGGGTGATAAAAAATCCAAATATTGTTGTGTAAAAAATCGCATTCGATGCGCAAGATGATCATCATTTTTTAAAAAAGTTTGCATGAGTAATAAATAATCTAAAGATAAATGCAACCATTTTTCAGCAATGGATTTTAAAATTAAATCTACATCTACACCTACATCTACAGTTTCAGCCATTAAATTCTCTTTATTATTTCAAATACATTTGGCTCATCATGTGCTCTAAAAATAATTTAAATGATTTTTGCATGGGATGTTGGGATATTATAATCAGTTGCCTTAACATATCAGATGATAAAAACGGTAAATTATTGGATTCTAATTCTACAAAAATTTGCAATAAGATCATATTGGTAATATCTTGGTGCGTTTCAGAATCAATCACTTGGAAAACGATGCCATCAATGACATATTGTTTGAGATCATCAATGGTCACATGCTGACTGATTTCTAGGTCATATAATCTTCGATTTTTATATTTTTTGATGCACCTAGATTGGTTTGACAAAGTGACCATGATTGATTGAACCCTCTACATATATTGACCGCCGTTAATGTCTAAATTTGCCCCGGTAATAAAAGCTGCATCTTCAGATGCGAGAAAGGCAACACTGGCGGCAATTTCTCTCGGCTCCGCTAAACGTCCTACGGGGATCTCAGCAATAATTGCATTTAACACTTCCTCTTTGACTTTATCAAGCATTGCGGTTTTTGTATATCCTGGTGAAATGGTATTGACGGTAATGCCTTTATTGGCGACTTCTAAGGCTAGACTTTTACTAAACCCGTATAACGCTGATTTAGTTGCCGCATAATTACATTGACCATATTGTCCTTTTCTGCCGTTAATCGATGAAATATTAATAATACGACCATGAAGTTGTTCAAGCATGATGGGAAGTACATTGCGGGTCATATTGAAAACACCGGTTAGATTTGAATCAATCGTTTGTTGCCATTGACTAGAACTCATGTTTTTTAGGCTGCTATCACAGGTAATGCCAGCATTATTCACTAATACATCAATCCGTCCAAAACGTTCTTTAACTGAAGCAACTAACTTTTGGCAATCGTCAAAATTTGCAACATCAGCATAAATAATTTCGATATCAAATCCTGCTTGTTTTTGTATGGCTTGCCAAGCTTTGACTTCATCATGCTGACCATTTTTAAAATAACAGGCAATCGTTTGATAGTCACAGGCTAGGCGTTGAGAAATAGCCGAGCCAATACCTCCGGTACCTCCTGTAACAATGGCAATGGGCTTATTCATCATGAACTCTCCTTATGATTGTTAAGTTAAATATCGACTATAGTTAATCATAAGTGTAACTCAATTTAAGGATAACGCGTATGCAACCCAAGCAATTTGAAGAAGCCGAGCAATTTTTTGCTGTTTTTGATAAAGTATTTCAGGCAAACCTTGCGCAACTGACGATGGGAATTAGTCCCGCTGCTATTGGCAGTGCATACTGTGCTTGGATATTGCAGCTGTTGCAATCACCTGGACATTTAATGAGCTTAGTTTCTTACCCTGTTACACATAGCAGTGATGTTTCGTGTGAATCGGATGTGCGCTTTAGCAAAGACAGTTGGCAAACACTGCCGTGGCGTTTTTATGCCGAGTCTTTTATGCACCTTGAAAATTGGTGGCAACTGGCAACAACGGCGGTTCCAGGCTTATCGAGCAGAGGGGAGCGAACTATTTCATTTTGTGCTAGGCAAATGCTTGATGCAATATCGCCTTCTAATTTTATTGCCACTAATCCAGATCTATTTAATAAAACAATTGAATCGGGTGGGTTAAATTTAATTCAAGGGACTGAAATTGCCGTCGAGCATATGTTAACCAAAGCTGCAGGTTTGCCACCGCCTGGTGCTGAGAATTTTGTACCAGGTATTAACGTTGCCATTACCCCTGGCAGGGTTGTTTTTAGTAATCATCTGATTGAGCTTATTCAATATACACCGCAAACAAAAACAGTTTATAAAGAACCGATATTAATTATACCGGCATGGATTATGAAATATTATATTTTAGATCTATCTCCAAATAATTCATTGGTCAAATGGTTGGTCGCACAAGGCCACACGGTTTTTATTATTTCATGGCGTAATCCAGGAAAAGAAGACAGAGACTTAAGTCTCGATGATTATTACCGCCAGGGCGGGATGGCAGCCATCGATGCTGTGTGTCGCATGATTCCTAAAACACAGATTCATCTCATGGGATATTGCTTAGGAGGAACGTTGGCAATGATTATTGCTGCGGCAATGGCAAGAGACGGGGATAAACGCATTAAAAGTTTATCTTTACTCGCGGCTCAAGGTGATTTTACTGAGGCTGGAGAGTTGATGTTATTTATCTCTGAAAGCGAAATATCATATCTTGAAAATCTTATGTGGGAACAAGGATATTTAGATACTAAACAAATGTTAGGTTCGTTCCAGATGTTACGATCTTATGATTTGATTTGGTCAAAAATGGTGGATGACTATATGCATGGCAAAGAACGCGGCATGATTGACTTACTTGCTTGGAACGCCGATGCAACACGCATGCCCTATAAAATGCATACCGAATATCTTGAAAAACTATTTTTGAATAATGATTTTTCACGTGGGCGTTTTAAAGTTGAAGGCGAACTCGTGGCCCCGAATAGTATTCACTTGCCGATTTTTTCAGTGAGTACCGAAAAAGACCATGTGGCACCCTGGAAATCAGTGTATAAAATTCACTTGATGACCAATACTGATATTACCTTTGTGTTAACCCATGGTGGTCATAATGCTGGCATTATTAGTGAACCGGGTCATCCTCGTCGTTCTTATTTAATCAGTGAACATCAAAAAGATATGCATTATCGGGGGCCTAATAAATGGCTGAAATTGGCTGAACAAAGAGAAGGCTCTTGGTGGCCTGCTTTGCATGAGTGGCTCGTAAAACAGAGCCATGCTAAGCGGGTTCCCGCCCGAGTCCCTGATACATCGAGTCCTGCGGCACCGGGTAGTTATGTTATGCAAAAATGATTTAATTACGCATCATCTTCTTCATTGATGCTAAACGATGAGCCACACCCGCATGTGGTTTTGGCATTGGGGTTGCGAATGACAAATTGCTCACCTTGAATGTTTTGAACATAATCTATTTCTGCTTGATTCAAGTATTGAAAGCTCATTGGATCAATAAGTAATTGAACACTTTGAGTTCCTGATGAGCAATTTTGTTCAACAACCGTGTCATCAGGATTTTGAGTTTCATCAAAAGTAAATCCATACTGGAAGCCCGAACAGCCGCCGCCGGTGATATATACTCGAAGTTTTAAATGAGGATTATTTTCTTCAGCAATCAGTTCGGCAACTTTATCAGCAGCAGCCACACTCATGTTCATGCTCATATTCATATTTACTCCAATAAACTTTTAATTAAAATAACTAACGAATCATCTTTTCGATGACTGCACCACCTAGGCATTCATTCTTATTATAAAATACAACATATTGCCCTGGTGTAATAGCGCGTTGTGGATTGGCAAACATAATCACATGGCGCTTATGATCATCGCTGGGGGAGACGACACAAGCTTGCTCGGTTTGACGATAACGTGTTTTAGCATAGCACGTCAGTGGCAATTGGTTGTCTGTGACCGGGCTAATCCAGTGAATTTGGCTACAGACTAAACCTTGAGAATAAAGCATTGGATGTTGACTGCCTTGAGCGACTAATAGGGTATTTTGGGGGATATCTTTATCAACAACATACCAAGGATCGTCTGTTGCATTTTTGATGCCACCGATGTTCAGACCTTGACGTTGTCCTAGTGTATAAAACATCAATCCATCGTGTTGACCTAAGACTGTGTCTGACATATTTTTGATTGGACCAGGTTTGGCGAGCATAAATTCATTGAGAAAAGTTTTAAAGCGTTTTTCGCCAATAAAACAGATTCCTGTTGAATCTTTTTTAGCATGCGTTACGAGATTTAGTTTTTTGGCGATTTCACGCACTTCGGTTTTAAGATAATCCCCCAGTGGAAAATATGTTTTTAATAAAGCTTCTGGATGGACTGCATTTAAAAAATAAGTTTGATCTTTTTCTCTATCTTTGGCTTTGTATAAATGTGCTCGTCGGTCGTGAATGGCAATTTTGGCGTAATGTCCAGTGGCAATGGCGTCAGCACCGAGCGTTAAAGCATGCTCTAAAAAAGCATTAAATTTAATTTCTTTATTACATAGGACATCAGGATTGGGTGTACGGGCTTGTTCGTATTCATTGAGCATATGTTGAAAAACGTGATGCCAGTAAGCTTCTGAAAAATTAATACTGTGCAGGGGAATGTTTAATTGATCGCAAACGGCTTGTGCATCGTTTAAATCTTTTTCCGCAGCACAAAATCCAGGTGTGTCGTCATGCTCCCAGTTTTTCATAAATAAGCCTTCAACGGCGAAACCTTGTTCGCGTAACAGCCAAGCGGCTACTGATGAGTCGACGCCACCGGACATACCTATGATAATTTTTTTCAAAATTCTTCCTAATTATTACTGGTAATTCAAGGCATAGTTTAATAGAATACTTTTGTATAATCAAATTGAGCTTATATTAACCATATGAATCTTTGTCTAAAAACAGCTGTGCGAGAACCTTTACCGACTGTCACCAAAATTGTTTTATCTCAACGCTTACCGAAATGGATTGAGTCTGAGTGTGAATTAGTCTGTCAGTATCAAGTAAAAACCTGTGGTGATTATTATTTGTTGGACCTAAAAACAAGCGCAGTTCTGCCGATTACTTGTCAGCGTTGTTTGGAAATCATTCAATACAATTATGATCAAGAAACACAACTTGCTGTTTGTGTTGATGATAAACGTGCTGAAGAGCTTATGGCTCTATTTGATTGTGTTGTTGTTGAAGACACGCAATTAAATCTTGATGATATTTTGATCGATGACTTATATTTGTATGTGCCAGAGATACCGCATTCGAGAGAGGTTTGCCATTTTGACTTGAATCACTATTTAATTTAGTATTAGAGTCTAAAAATCTCTAAAGGAATAGTCTATGAAAATGATAAGATGTCAATTGGCTTTTTTATTTATTTGTTTTTCAAAGTTGAGTTTCTCAGGTCTGCCTCTTCTAAGTATTACGCCTTATTCGAATACAAATATATCGTTGCCCGTTAATAGTAGTGCGGTGGTTGCATATTTGGTTAAGAATAATACATCTCAGATATTGCCTATTAGCCTTATTGCTCAGCAGGGGCTTCTTCCCGTATATTTTCCACCTAAATTACCCCAATTTCCTCCTATTCAAAATTGCTCAGAAATTCAAGCTTTGCCGGGTGCAGCCTCATGTTTACTCGCTTTACTGATTGATGGCAGTAACATACCATTTTCTGGGGTAAGTGGGGGCCCTGTGCTCGAGGTGAATGCTTTTTGGAAATATGCACCCACATTGGCACAACAACTGAATATTTCTTTAGTGCCACCCTCCTCGAATAGCCTCACCGCTTCCGTTTCTAGTATGGCGCTATCGGTGAATGATACGTCACTTAATTCAGCTTTAACCGGTCATGCGAGAACAATTACGATAACTAATCAAAGTTCTGCAACGCTTCCATCGATTGGTTTTGTTACATCGGGACCGTTGCCAGCTGGTACGAGTATTTCTCCGGCCCAATGCCAGAACGTTGAGCCTTCAGGTACATGTACTTTTACAATTACACCCGGTGAAAATGCGACAATCACTCCTGTCACGATGTATATTTCCGGTGGAATTAATACAAATTTATTATCAATTCCGATTTATGTAATTAGTTATGGTTCAGTTTATCAATCTGGTTATGTTTTTGCTGTAGATGACACGACGGATGCGTCCCAAAGTATTGGTGGAAAAGTAGCGGCATTGGTTAATCAAGCAAACCTTTGGCCGTTAGGAATTATCTGGAGTTCTAACGGAAATTATGATTGTTCATTGCAACCTGGGGTTAGCAACCCTTACGAAGCATGCACCGATTATACTAAACTTCCTGGCATTACCGAGGACTCAACAGTAGAAAATGGTGATGCCTGTGACGGTAAAAGCGATGGGGTTTGCGATACAGGAGTCATTACAAACTACTATAGTAGCTCAAGTTCAAGCCCATATATTCCATATAGTAAATATGCTGCTGGTTTGTGTAAACAGGAGATAGATGGCTATACTGATTGGTACTTACCTGCAATTTGTGAAATGGGCTATTTTGTTGTCACAGAAACGCAATCGATTGATAGTCATTGCGGTTCAAAAGATGATCCATATATGCAAAATATGGCTTCTAATTTAGCTGATTTAGGGTTGGGTAATTTATTTGGAGTCACTTGGAGCTCGACCGAATTCTCAGGTTCAGATGGTACAACTAAAAATTCCTGGGCTCAATATTTCTTGACCAAAATACAATATCAAACTCATGATGGTAAGCAGGAAACTAGCGGTGTGCGTTGCGTTCGCGCGCTTACTCAACCGAGTAATTAACCATTGATCAAATAGGAGTGATAGGTGAATAATCGAGTATTAATAGGATTAATAACTTTGTGTGCGAGTCAAATCAGTCTGGCAAATAATTTGCTTGATTTTAGACCAACAGTTTTGAGTGTCAATTTAGGCCCAGCTTGGACAAGTTCTGGATATTCACAAACCATTACTTTATTACCTAATGTCATGAACCGATACGTGAGCTCAGATCAAACACATAGTTTCTTTAATGGTGAATTATTCGTGGGATGGAAAAAAAGTTGGACAGATGCCTACTTAACTCATCTTGGATTAGCGGTTGACGTGACGAATAGTTTAAGATTGAACGGTGCAGTCTGGCAAATGGCTAACCCATTATTTGACAATGAGCTTTATAGTTATAAAGTGAATCATACACATGTTGCATTTAAAGGAAAAATCATCGACCAAAGCTTTCAAAGTATTAGTCCTTATTTATTTGGAAGCTTAGGTGTTGGGTTTAACCGTGCTTATGGTTACAACAATGCGCCAACCATCACTTCAGTCATAGCATCACCTAATTTTACTCAAAATACTCAAACTGCTTTTACGTATACCGTAGGCACGGGATTTCAAAGACATTTAACTAAAACTTTCACCATGGGTATTGAATATGAATTTGGAGATTGGGGGAAAAGTCAGTTGAGTTCAGCACCTTATCAAACTATTGGCAATGGTTTAAGCTTGCAACATATGTATTATAATGGCTTTAATGTGAATTTGACTTGGTCTTGAGTTCGTGGACATTAAAACCTTTAGTATTTTAGAAGCGGAAAAAATAGTCAATATTCCGCTGAGATCTTATCAAGATATGCAAAAAGCTGCGCATGCGTTATTAAATTTAAATATTAACAGTGTTTTATTAACCGGCGGTCATTTTGAGGATCAAAAATTTAGCCAGGATTATTGGACGAACGGACAAGAATCTTTTTGGATTGCTGCTCGACGTTTACCTGAAAAAAATTACCCGACAACTGGAACTACTTTATCTGAAGCAATCAATGCACATTTGGCAGAGGGGTATTCTCTTCAGGATGCGATTGTTATTGCGAAAATGCATAGATCTTGTGCGCTAAGAGGGGGCAGTCAAATAGACCAAGTTGATTTGCCCTATGCTTCATCCGAGCCCTTATTTGATCTCCCCAAGCCGTTTAAGCGCTGTGACTTAGGATTGTATCCCGTGGTAGATAGTAGTCATTGGATAGAAAAATTATTACTTCAAGGGGTGAAATGTATTCAGTTACGCATCAAAAATAAACATCAACCGACCCTAGAGCATGAAATTGAGCAGAGTGTTGCTTTGGCAAAAAAATTTGGTGCCACATTGTTTATCAATGATTATTGGGAGCTGGCGATTCGCTACGGCGCTGATGGGATTCATTTAGGACAAGAAGATTTATTAACAGCAGATCTTGCTCAGATTCGTCAGTCAGGATTGTATTTAGGTGTGAGCACACACTGTTATTATGAAGTTGCACGAGCACATGCTGTTAATCCTTCCTATATTGCTTGTGGTCCTATTTATGCGACAACGAGTAAAGACATGTCGTTTCAACCTCAGGGCGTTGAGCAATTAAAACACTGGCGACGAATGCTTAATTATCCTTTAGTTGCGATTGGTGGGATCAATCTTGAACGTCTGCCTGATGTCTTACAATCAGGTGTTGCAGGCGTTGCATTAATTTCGGCCATTACTGAAGCACATGATCCACTGGAGGCAACGCAACAATTTTTAAAAATAATGAGTAAGCATTAGAAGATTTGCATTATTAGGAAAAAATCTGATACTCTAAATTTCGTGTTAATCTAGATTTTGGAACATGAATGTTGAAAAGGATCATTCTCAGCGTTCCGGTTTTGCTGGCTGGCAATTTTGTAATGGCACAAAACGCGCATACGGTCTATGGTTTACAGCAAGCGCAACAATTTTCTCCCCAAAAAACAACAAAATTATTATATATACAAGCAAATATTTTTGCTGATAAAAAAAATGCACTGCAATACCAACATCGATTGCAATCTAAAACAAATTATTATGTTCGAATTAAACGCAAATCTATGTATCAAAGAACTTATTATGCTGTTGTCATTGGACCAATATCATCGGTTGTTGCATTAAGAAAAACGGCAGCTTCACTTGAGACAGTTAAATATACAGCAGCAGCTAAAACGCATAAAAATCAGAAGTCGAATTTCTTTTTTGAACCCCATTTTTTTGAACCAAAATTTGAACCAAAATGGCTTTCACCAGAAGTGAATAAGCATGCTAACCGACGCACCGTGGTTACCCAAACAGCTGTAACGTCAGAACAAAACAATTGGTTTGCTACTATTGGTGCCGGTGGGCAATATCCTAATTGGCTCTCCGATATGAAAGTCCAGAATGGTTCTGTGTTTTCTGCTCCGCATAATCTTGATGTGCATACCATGCAGTCTCAGGGGCAAGTGGTGACCGAGATTGCGGCAGGCTATCGATGGACAACATTAAACGAAATCATTCCCGCCTACAGTCTTGAATTATTATGGGAATATGGCTTTAACAACAATTTAGGTGGCACTATCACCCAGTATTCTCAACCCGAGTTTCTCAATTATAATTATCAATGGTATGTTCAATCAAACTTGTTATTAGCTGCTGTTAAACTCAATATTTTTCAATATAAAACACTCTCACCTTTTATCCGTGGTGGCATTGGCGGCGCAATTAATACTGCTAATCACTATAGAGAAATTGCATTGCCTGGTGTCACGCCACGTGTAAGTCCTGGATTTACAGACAACAGTTCAAGTCAATTTGCTTATCAACTAGGCTTAGGCTTTGATTTAAAGCTCGCGCCGAAAATTTTCACGTCTTTTGGATATAACTATCAAAACTTGGGACAAGTTGTTTCAGGAAACGGGCTGAACACGTGGTCAACGGAAAAATTAACACTGGGTTCATATCATCTAAATGAATTTTTAATTACGATTCATTACCTTTTTGATATAAATCGTGATGATTTAAGGGATAAATAAGCATGATGAAAATTCGATTTGGTCTTGGTGTTTTTTTATTTTTAGTACTGACAAATATATATGCCGCTGTAGATCCGATTAGCTGGTCATTAAGTCCTGCTTCAGGATTTCCAACGGTATTTACGGGTGAAGTTGCTGCTGTTACCTATACATTTAGCGTGCATCCAAAATTTCCGGCGCCGGTATCTATATCATTAAATATACAATTTTCGGGATCCATTGAAGGTTTTACGATCACGAATGGTTGTAAAAATCAACTCATCCCTCCGGGAGCGTTTTGCACGGTTTTGATATCTTATGTGCCAGTAGATATTTCTGAGAAAACCATTCAATTGAGTTATCAATACAACGATAATGTCATTCCTTTGCCTCAATTGAGTGTAACGGGGGCAGGGCAAAGGCCTCAGTTGGTTGTTGGCACGATTTCTGGACTACCTGATACAATTATTTTGAATCCTGTGCAACATCCAATTTTTACGGTGACCTATACGAATACTGGTGCGGCAGATGTTACTGGTTTTGCCGGAGATGCTGCAGGTCAAAATTTACTGTCAACGACACCCAGCAGCAATGCAACAGTATCTGTTGTACCTGCAAGCAATACGTGTGGTACCTCAGATAACCCTACTGTCATCAGGCCAGGAGATTTTTGCACGATTCAAGGTCAAATTAATCCAGTCAATGTAGGAGATGTGCTAGTCTCAGGTTTGTTTACCTACAATAATAACACTGCTACTGCAAACCCTTCTCAGGAAACTTCGATTATTAGTTCAGGTTCTTGTGTGACGGCCGCAGCTACTTTAAAGTTTCAAGATTCGACATTTCAATATGCAGACAACATTCTTGAATTTACGTACACAAATTCATGTGATGTGCGAGCGACTCTCGGTGATGTGAGTTTTACTGCCTCAGGCACATCAACGAATCCAACGATTTTGGGTGCGCCTTATAATCAGGCTTATGATCAATGTTCAAATACAACATTAGCTGGACATAGCAGTTGCAGTGTATTAGTTTCAGTGATTCCACAAACTGCGGGGACGTTAACAGTGACGGCTTCTGCAACCTCAGGTTCACCCGTAACCGCCTCATCTGCTACTCAAGTTCAAGTTCCGCAATATAATCACAATGTAACTTTTGTGAATCAATGCCCATTTCCAGTTTGGTATGGTGTGACTACACCTGTTGGGTCTTCAGATCCTACACTAAATCCATCTCCAGCTGCTTATTTGCTCCCCGCCCAAGTGGTGGGCGCAGCCCCATCGACTAAAACAATTACATTTGGCGCCAATTCTTATAACGGCATCATGTTACCGAGAACGGGTTGTACTTTAACTGCAGATGCCTTTATTTGTAAGACAGGCGATTGCAATTCAGGAAAAAATGGACAATGTTCAGCGACAGCTTATGAACCGTTTACCAGAATTGAGGAAGTCTTTTATACGCCCACTTTTGTTCCCCAGGGAAATTATGATATTGCTTTAGAGGATGGGACTAATATTCCAGTTGAATTCAAGGGGCTTGGACCAAGCAGTAATCAATATACTAATCCAGCTGCCTCATTCGTATGCAGCGGAGCAGGTGCACCAATTCCAATTCCTTTTGATAAACCACCTTACATGAATGGTATCAGTTTAGGTGCTTGTCCATGGACTTACGCAGTGCCGACGACGCCGGCCAATTCTTCAGCTTTATATAATTTCGTCTCGAATGATACCCAAGTCAATGATTGCTCTCAATGTAGTTCTGGAACGTGTGGGTTAGCTTATCAAACAACACCTGAAAATCAGAATGTTGTATTAGCTTGCGGTCAATTGCTTGGGTTTTGGTCGTTAACGACGTTAGGGACCGTTCATTATGTGGGCAACCCTGCTTATGATCCCAATATAGTTTTTCAGTTTGATAAAAATTTGACTAAGATCAATGGTTTCCAATCAGGATATCCCCCAGGTGCCTCTGCCTATGATCTTTATGCATGCCAGCCACAAGGCAGCACACTACAAACGTGTTACCCGAGTACCGATAGTACACTGTGCTGCGGTGCTCAAAACTGGAATCAATTTGGCAGCTATGGTGCATATTTGACTGCACAAGCATCAAATGCAACCGATGGCGTCAATCCAGATTGGCTGAATGCCGGAACTTTACCGATATCACCTTACGATTCCATCCTATGGTTAAAACAAGCTTGCCCAACCGGGTATTCATACCCGTTTGATGACCCGTCATCTTCGTTTAATTGTAATTATAGTGATGCCGAGCAAAGTAAGGCGGTTGCCATGGATTTTGAAGTGGTGTTTTGTCCGGGCGGACTTCATAGTAATTTATCTAAAGAGCCTTAGCGTTAAATTTCTTTAAAAATCACCTTTATGTTAAAATAAATATCATAAAGTATTTTTTAGGGAAAATATGTATCCATCTATTGTAAATAGTAATGCTCAGCATTATGGTTTTAAAGCGGCAAATTTGATGTATTTGCGTGATGAAGTCTTGCAAAATAAGCAAACTGTCGTTATTCCTGATTTTGTGGGTATTTCAAAAGACGATGTGATTACATATTTGGACCAACACGCGCCAGGATGGATGGCTTTGTGGCATCAATTTACCGAACAGCAAAGTAGCCCTGATGTCATCGATGCAATTGCTGCAAAAACCTTGCAAGCATTACAACAAGAAATTAGACGTGTTTTTGGTGAACATCAGTTTACTGTTAGCGGATTGCCTCAAGCTCAACGGTTGATGGTCAGAAGCACAGGAAATGAAGACAGGGTTGATATTGCCAATCCGGGTGGCAATGAAAGTGTCGTCAGCGATCGGGATCCTGAAAATATTTCTCGGGCGATTGGTGAGGTGATTGCCTCTTATTTTAGCGTTAAATCCATGTCTCAGCGGTTGAAATCAGGCGATGATATTACACAAAAAATGCCAACGCTGGCATGTATGCTCCAGGATTTAGTGAGCGAGGAGCTTGAAGCGCGTTTACCGCCAGTATCTGGGGTGATGTATACGGATCATCGAGGAAATGTGTATATTCAAGCAGCTCCAGGGCATGGTGAGCTTGTTGTGAATAGTCGCGGTTATTGTGATGATATATATATCACTCAAAAAAACAGCATATTTAAAACCGTGAGACGCAAACCCTACCGATTGGAGCCCGGATTAAAATATAAAAATAACTCTGCAGTGCTTGAGTGGCGTGAAAGTCTTTCGGATAACATGGTACTTAAGTTAGCGGATGTAGCACGTAAAATAGATCAAAAATATGCTATGAGTATGGATATAGAATTTGTTTATGATACTCATGCTAAAAAAATTAATATTGTTCAAGCGCGAGTACGCGTTGAAGGGGTGATAAATCAGTTGCCAAACGCTGTAACATTACACTATTTAGCGAATCATCCTGATATTGCTAGATATAAAGGCGAGATGGTCACGTTTGGTGTGATGTCTAGTGTTTTGGTTAAGCAGCCAGAACAGATTCTAGTCTGTGATGCGATTGAACAAGCTTTGCGTCTCTGGAATCAGCATAAAGATGTTATCAAAGCTGTTGTTGTTAGAGACTATGCCGCGAATACTTCTCATGAAGCTGCTTTGTTTAATTCTAAAAAAATTCCTGTATTGCGTCTCAAGCAGCTTGATGGTGTAAGAACTTGGGTGCGTGAATTGGGTCTAGACATGACGTTGGTGCTCGATCCACAAAATCGTTCTATTTTCCGAATTCCGTCGGTTGATTTGGAGAAAACTGGTGAAGCATGTCCAATTCAAGATGGAATTTATCATTCTCTGATGACGGAGCATGTGACTCCCTCAGCAAGACCTTTTTTTTCTAGAACAGCTCAATTTACATCATTCACAGCTAGTGAGCGAAAAAAATATCATTCGTTGCAGCAAATACAAGAAGACTTGCATCAGCTATCTTTACTTTCCCCTGGGCGGCAATCCGAATTACGGGAGATATTACAAAACTTAGTGCTTTTTGCTTGTCATGTCTTGAAAAAAGATTCGAGTCCCTTATCTTCCCAACTATTTTCTGCAATAGTCATGGCTGCATTTGAATTATT
>CAMDJY010000003.1 GCA_945901145.1 Legionella genomosp. 1
CTAAACCTGAATAACGCATGCTGCTTGCTTGTAAAAACGCTTTATACAATTCCTTTGTACATCGATGACGCGACATCTTTAACCAGTTTTATCTCAGTTATTTATGCCGCGTATTTTAATGCATTTTTATGAAAGTGCGAAACTCGTGTTGGAAAAAAAAGATCCAGAAAAATTAGATAACATCAAAGTTTCTGAATTTGTAAATGCGATTTTTGGTGAAACCATGCACCAAAAACGTATAAAATCACTGGTAAATGCTGCAATAGGGCTACTCTATGCTGAGGAGCTGATTTTACACAAAATTGGAGAAGGTTTGGCGCAGGCCAAAGGATTAAATAAGAAGCATGCAACGAAGCAAGTTGACCGTTTATTAAGTAACCAAAAGTTAAATATTTGGGATGAAAGTGGTATCTGGGCGCCTCATATTATCGGTGATCGCAAAGAGATTATGGTTTCAATGGATTGGACGGATTTTCATGCAGATGGCCAATCAACTATCGCTATTAATTTACTTACAAATCATGGACGTGCAATACCAATTTTATGGAAAACAGTCAACAAATCGACCTTGAAAAAAAATCGCGCATGTTATGAAGATCAAATTTTATCTCGATTAAAAAATATTGTGCCAGAAGGTGTGAAAGTAACAGTATTGGCAGATAGAGTTTTTCCACATCAAAAATTCTTAAAATTTATTGATGAAGAACTTGGTTTTTTTTACATTATTCGTACCAAGTCAAATCTCTATGTTACTGATAAAAATGGAATTACTAAGTCTGCAAAAGATTGGTTAAAACAAGATGGAGTTACAAAAATACTTGATAAAGCTTCAATTGCAGCAGATAAATATCCTGTTGAGAAATTTATTTTTACAAAACAAAAAGGCATGAAAGATGCTTGGTATTTAATGAGCAATTGCACTGATTTAAAAGGCTTGCAGATTGTGAAATTTTACGAAAAAAGATGGACGATTGAGCCTTATTTTCGAGACATGAACAATCAGCGTTGTGGTATGGGATTAAGCTCAACACATATTAGTACGCCAGAGCGTCGCGATAGGTTGTTTTTTATTTCAGCTATTGCTTTATTAATCATACTTGGTCTGCCGATGAAAGCATTGGATTGGACAGAAAACTAAAGGTAAATACTGTAAAAACAAAGGACTGATCTTGTTTGGAAAATAGGATAAACTAGCTGAGTGGATGGAAAAACTTCATATTCCGTCTGGCATTGAGATAAAATGCCAGGAGTCCAGAAGCCGTGAAGCTAACCGTTATTTTGCAAGAGTGCGGTTATGTGAAAAATGCCATGCAATTGTCAGTGATGAAATAACCAAAGTGCTAGGGTCCATACTATTAACTCAGATGTTCAGCGTGTAAACTGTCAATTTACAGCCTTTATCATGTCAAGCGATGTTTAGGGCTGTCTTCGGACTTCGTGTGTTGCAACTCAGATAATAGTGCGTCACTGCCTTGCCGTTTAGCAATGTTAAAAATAATCTTTGGATCATGATCTTTTTCAAGCAAATATAGTAAAACTTCTACAGGTACTGTGAAACGCTTACACAACAAAGGACTAAGCGCTTTCACAAATCTCGTAATATTCTAATTGTAAAAGTTTTGACTTGATTATATGATTTTAATTTTCACTAGGAATATTATGTTTGTCGTTAAATTCAGATGCTTGGGCCTATGTTTATTAGTCAACCATGGCGTATTTTCTGGTACTGTTGGTCCTATATCCACGGAAACTTCTACGTATGATTGGTCGCATTGGTCTTTTGGTGGCAAGGGTATTTATTTGCAACCCGCGTTGAATGATGAACGCTATGTCTCAGCGCGAGATATTACTTCTGTCTATGGGACCTCTGCAAAATGGAATGGTAAATTAAATTATTCTTGGGGATTTTTTCTAGAAGGGGCGTATCACTATCATCCAAATAATGACATTAATCTGAATTGGTATCATCTTCGCAATCAATTTACTAATAATTTTATTACGTTTGATAATAATCAAGCAGGGAAAAGTTTAAAGCCTCAGTGGGATGGTGTTAATCTTGAATTTGGTAAACTCTTGACGCTAGATCCTTATAAAAACGTTCGCCTGCATGCAGGTGTGCATTATGCTAATTTAGGTAATAATACAGTCACCACCAATTTAATATCTTCAATAGACGGCATTACTGTATTGCCTGAAGTTTCTATATCGGGAAGGCCAACTTATAATGGTTTTGGTCCACGGTTCGGCACAGATTTTGCGTTAAAGACAACGGTTCCGGTGAATATTTATGCGAATGTGGCAGGTAGTATTTTAGCCGGGACTAACCGGTACAATAAAACATTAAATTATCCAGACTTTGGTGTGGCAACTGTTAGCAAGGCGGCAACAATGCATGTTGTGCCGGAATTAGATGCTAAATTAGGTGGCACTTATCAGTATCAAACATCTTATGGTCGATTAGTTGTTGATGGAGGTTGGATGTTTGTCAATTATTGGAACGCTTTGAATAACCTGGATCCGTCTGATATTGGCGCAGTGTTTACCACCAATGTTGCTTTTCAAGGACCTTATGTCGGTTTGCAATGGCATGGAGATTAGTGCAAGTATTTCATTAATTTTTGCGTTTGTTCCTGATCCAATGCCAAACCTAATTTGGTGCGACGCCAGAGAATGTCCTCTGCTGTTTGTGCCCATTCTTCTTGAATGAGATAGTTCACCTCGGCTTCATATAGTGTGTGACCAAAATCTTGTCCGAGCGCTTTGATGTTCGTTGCGCCTTGCAGGATTTTTTCAGCTTGTGCGCCATAAGTCTCTAAATAACGCATTTTCAGGGTAGGGTTTAACCAAGAATAAGTATGATTAAAATAATTTTTAAATTCAGTAAAATTCATATGATCATAGGTTGCACCGATCAAAGGTGTGGTCGCTGTTGCACTGGCGGGCATATTTGGAAAAACAGTGCGCAATGAATTGATGACTTCTTCAGATAATTCTCGATATGTTGTGATTTTACCGCTGTAAATTGAAACTACAGGTGCTGGCTGTGAAGAAAAATGATAAGCAATGTCTCGGCTTAATGCCGTGACATTTTTATTTTTGTGAGAGACTAACGTCCGAACGCCACAAGTCGATTTCAAACAATCTTCAGGTGTAATCGTTTTTTTAAAATAGCGCTTGACGATAGCGCATAAATATTCACTTTCTATTGGTTTCATTTGAATTTGGTCTGTCTTAGGATCATAGGGAATCTCCGTGGTACCAATCAGGGTGTAGGCATGATGATAGGGAATAGTAAAAATAATGCGTTTGCCAATATCTTGTAATAAATAGGCGTGCTGGCCTTGATAGAGTCTCGGGACAATTAAATGACTGCCTTGAATAAGGGTGATGTTCATCGTTGTTGGAATATTGCCAAGCATATTCACTTGTTGTACCGCCGAACCTGCAGCATTGATTAACGCACGTGCTTGAACCTGAGTTTGGCTGCCATCTTTTGATTGGAAAACCAGATGCCAAAGATTATCTTGTGCTTCGGCTTTAATCAATGCTGTATTGGTTTTAATCACCGCACCATGAGCTTTGGCTTGCAGTGTATTGTGGATCACTAGGCGTGCGTCATCTGTTTTACAATCATAGAACAAATGCGCTTGATCGAGCGTTTCTAATAATGGCTGAAAATAATGAGGCATATGACGACGAGAAATCGATTGATGCTTCGGCAGTTGCTGAGACTTACTTAAGTAATCATAAAGATAAAGTCCGATTGATATCAGCCATGGACTGCGGCCTTGTGGATGATGGGGCAGTACAAAAGGCAATGGGTGGACAATGTGTGGCGCAATGGTTAAAAGCCGTTGGCGTTCTTCTAAGGCCTTTTTAACTAACTTAAAATCAAAATACTCTAAATATCTTAAACCTCCATGAATTAATTGACTGCTATGCGAAGATGTTTTTGAGGCGAGATCGTCTTGTTCGCATAATAAAACGGACAGGCCGCGAAGCGCGGCATCGGCCGCGCATCCTGCACCATTAATGCCGCCACCAACAATAACAATATCAAATTGGTCCATGTGTATTAGTCCATTAAAGTTGAAAAATGATGACGAAATTGATGTGCTTGTCGTAGAGTTAAAAACGCATTTTTTTTATCAGACGCCGCTTTCAGTGCAGCCGTTTCTATCGATGGATCGTACAATCGCAGAATATAGTCCTCAAAGCACTCACCAGGGAATTGTGATGTTATAACATGGTGGGGTAAGGCAGGTAGAGGATTGGGTTCTGGTAAATTAAAATATCGATGGATAATTTTGGCAAGATCGACGACTGCTTGTGATTTTGCTTCTAAACTATGCCCTGCAATATGTGGTGTACATAAAGTTGAAAAGTTGACAGTTTGTGCGTTAATCGAGGGTTCATGGTCATAAACATCTGTACAATAAATAATATTTTTTTGTTGACAGAGTGCTGTTTCATTGACGATGCCGCCACGTGCTGCATTGATTAATATGGTATTGGGCTTTAATTGCGTAAGAACATGTTGATTGATGAGATTTCTACTGGGGTAATTAGGCAAATCGTTTAGATCTGCATGAATCGAGATTAAATCACAGGGTATAATTTCTTCTAAGGAACAACTGTCAAAGTCTGGGACACGCGAGGCTTTAGGAGGGTCATAGCTTAGGACCGAAAATCCCCAGTTTTTAAGAGATGCGCTGATTCGCGTCCCGACTTTGCCGACGCCAACCACGCCTGCTTTGTTACCCTGAATTTTATTATGCTTAGATAGCCAGGCTAAAGTGGCATTAATATAATCATCAACCGATTCAGCGTTGGATCCTTTTGCATCAAATAATTGAATGCCTTGTTGCGATAAATAATGTACATCGATATGATCAATACCACTGCTTGCGGTGGCAACGCACTGAATTGAAGTTCCTTGAAGTAACTCTGCAGAGACTTTTAGGGTTGAGCGGCAGATTAAAATATCTTGAGATTGCATTTCTTTGTTTAAAATTGACAGGTTCTGATGATCAAAGGCAGTGAGTTCAAAGTGTGTTTTGAATAAATTGATATTTGGGAGGGTGCTGTCATAAAAAATTTTCATACAAGATCTAGACATAGTCCTTGATACAGCAAATCATATGAGTATAATCGACCAATTGGGCCTTTGTCACGGCCATTTAAACAGAGAGGATTATGTCGCAACCGTTAATTAATGTGAGCCGTAAACACGCCCTCGTTTTTGCTGCATTTTTAGTGATGTATGAATTTTTGACGTACATCGCTAATGATATGATCATGCCTGGCATGATTAAGGTCGTTGAAACTTTTCATGGCTCAGAGTCTGATATTGCGACCTCGCTGACTGCCTATATTTTAGGTGGCGCGACGTTACAAATTTTTTTAGGGCCTTTATCCGATAGATTTGGACGTCGGCCGGTGATGATTATTGGCGCTGTAGTATTTTTCTTATTTACAGTGTTAATTGCTTGCTCTTTCTCTATGGATCAATTTTTAATTGCTCGTTTTTTTCAAGGGATGGGATTATGCTTTATTGGGGTTGTTGGGTATGCAACCTTGCAAGAAATTTTTGCAGAAATGGATGCGGTACGGTTAATGGCAATGATGGCAAATATTTCTATTCTCGCACCGTTACTTGGTCCTTTAGCCGGGGCATTGTTTGTCCATTATTTAAATTGGCGTTTTATATTTGTGATCATTGGTTTTTTTGCTTTAATTGCTTTATGGGGCTTGTGGCAGTATATGCCTGAATCCGTTGGACAAACCAAGCGCGATGGTGAATTGATTCCGCGGGTGATGCTTGAGCCTCGAATTATTTGGGGCAATTATAAAAAATTATTGACAAATCCAGTATTCATGTTGTCTTCAATCGGTTTTGGGCTCGTGGGTTTACCTTGTGTGGCTTGGATTGGTTTAGCACCGATTATTTTAGTCACAGTGGGCCAGCAAACTTTAATCGGTTATGGCTTATGGCAACTTCCGGTATTTTCAGCCATTATTGCTGGTAATATGGTTCTGCATCGCATGACGCATCATTACTCATTACAAAAACTATTGATTGTGGCTTCAGGCTTTGTTGCCCTGGGCTTGTTTTTAGTCTATGGTTTACTGGCGCTGATGGGTGAGCATTTTACATGGCTCATCCCAGGCTTGATGGTTTACTTTTTTGGATTGGGTATGGCGGGCTCGCCTTTAAGTCGATTCATTTTATTCTCAACACCCGTGGCTAAAGGGACTGCGTCTGCGTTAATGAGTATGATTTTAATGTCGGTTCAGGCTCTAGGTATACAAATTGCGAATGCACTTTATGCGACACATAATAATTTAATTTTAGGATTGTATTGTGTGTTGGTGAGTTGCTTGTATATGTTGGTGATGGCAGCAGCATTTTGGCTGAATCAGAAGAAGGCCTAAAAATGATAATTGCAGGTGTTGATGAGGTAGGCCGAGGGCCTTTGGCTGGTCCCGTTGTGGCTGCAGCTGTTATTATGAATCAATCAATTCAAGGTGTGACTGATTCTAAAAAATTAACGCCGAAGAGGCGCTCTGAACTGGCTTTAATGATTCAAGCAAGTGCGCTTTGTTTTGCTTATGGTCGGGCTGAAGTTGAAGAAATTGACGCATTAAATATTCATCAGGCGACATTATTGGCGATGAAGCGTGCCATTGATAATCTTGCCTTAAAACCAGAAAAAATTTTAGTGGATGGTTTGCATACACCTCATGTGGCGATTCCGTGTCAAGCAATTGTTCAAGGTGATAATTTAGTCGAAGCTATTGGTGCAGCATCAATTCTTGCAAAAGTAGCACGAGATGAGGAAATGATTGCTTTAGATCAAATTTATCCAGGTTATGGTTTTGCACAACATAAAGGCTATCCAACGAGCGCGCATCGAGCCCAATTAGTGCGACTCGGTGCTTGTGATATTCATCGTAAGAGTTTTGCTCCGGTCGCTGCAGTACTATTAAACCGAACAGCTTGCCTCGATGATGTTATCACTTAAATTTTCAACATTAACTTTTGAACCAGGTTCGGCATGAACTGATACCGCATCATTGCTTTGCAAAGTCACTGATGTTGACTGACCCTGACTTAAATGTCGACCATTGATTGTTCCAGTATTTTGCAATACACGTAATTTTATTTTATTTTTTTTGTTATTGGCTTTGATGGTACAGGTTGCATTGAGTGCAAATCCGTAATGATTTTCAATCAATTGAGAAGCATGAGGTGCCAAAGTGAGTTGCATAGCATGAGCCGAATTTATCAACGCTGCGATGAGTACCGTTGTGCTTACCACAAATAGGCTAAATTGTTTCATCTTCCCTCCCTGTTTTTTGTATTTAAAATAACAAACTGGTTGATATTTTATACAAATAAGCTTAAGGAAATCTTAACAGTTCAATGGCCCAGGGTATTAAATAAAATACGATGTGAATGAATAGACATTAAGATACCGAAGCTTGCAAGAAAGGTCACCATAGCGGTGCCGCCGTAGCTGATGAGCGGAAGTGGGATCCCAACGACAGGTAAAATTCCCATGACCATGCCTATATTTACAAATGCTGAAAAGAAAAAAGTCATGCATAAGCTTGCGGCCAAAAGCCTGGTATAAGTCGATTGTGCTTCTTTGGCAATGTGTAAACCACGAAGAGAAATTAATACAATTAAAACAATCAAGATGAAACCACCAAAAAATCCAAACTCTTCACCACTGACTGCAAAAATAAAATCGGTGGCATGCTCAGGTAAGAAGTTGAGATGCGATTGTGTGCCTAATAACCAGCCTTTGCCTAAAACACCACCTGAACCGATCGCAATTTTAGACTGAATAATATGATAGCCTGCGCCCAAAGGGTCATGCTCGGGATTTAATAAGGTAATAATGCGTTGCTTTTGATATTCATGCAGAATATGCCACAAAAATGGTGCGGCTAATCCGGTGATGATCATTAAAAACACAACAATGCGCAAACGAATACCAGCTAAAAAAATAACAACGATACCACCCATTGCCACCATAATTGCGGTACCTAAATCCGGTTGTTTGGCGATGAGTAGGGTCGGGATGAAAATGAAGAGAGAGACCATGATCAGTGATTTTAAGTCAATGGGTAATGGTTTACGATCCAAATACCACGCTGCCATCATTGGAACAGCGAGTTTCATCATTTCTGAAGGTTGAAATCGAAAAAAACCAAAATCCAGCCAGCGTTGAGCGCCTTTACCGATTTTACCCATGAGCATGACTGCGATGAGCAAGAGTAAGCCGATGGTGTAAATTGATGGGGTCCAGCGTTTATATTTATGTGGTGGGATAAATGCAAAAATGATCATAATACTTAGCGCTAAAATGAGTCTCAGCATTTGGCGTAGGATCATGCTTATATTTTGATTAGATGCGCTATATAAAATAAACATGCCACACACAATCATCATGAATAACAAAGCTAATAGGGGTAAATCAATATGTAAGGACTTGCCGGTGAGTCGATACTTTGGGCTGTTGTTATGACGATTCATGCTGTTTTTCTCTTGAAAGTTGAAAATACGCATCAAATATTTGTCGTGCGATTTGCGGCGCAGTTAATTCATGTTCAACCACAATGGCAATGGCGACCTCAGGGTTTTCAACAGGCGCAAATGCGATGAATACCGAATGATCTTTGAGTGCATCTGGAACAACGGGTTGATTGCGTTTTTTTTCGTCTTGACTCAAACTAAATACTTGAGCCGTGCCGGTCTTCGCTGCAACCGTATAAGTCGCATTTCGACCAAATCGGCTGCCTGCAGTGCCCTCAGGGCTCATTACCACGGCTTGCATAGCATCAATAATGAGACTCCAAGCCTCAGTGTTTTTTAATTGGATGGGATATTCTTCAATGCCTTTATAATGGGTCTTATGACCTTGTTCATCCATGATTTTTCCTAAAAAATGTGGGCGAAAGCGGTGGCCTTGTTGACTAAGTGCTGCGGTGGCATTTGCAAGTTGTAGTGGTGACGCAAGCATAAATCCCTGGCCAATTGAGGTAATGAGCGTATCTCCTGGATACCAAGGGAGTCCTTTACTTTGGCGTTTCCAATAGGGGTTAGGCACTAAACCGGGTGCTTCTTCTTTTAAATCGATATGGGTTAATTGTCCAAATCCAAATTGAACTAAGATGTCTTCAATGGCACGAATGCCAATTTTATTTCCAAGCTGATAAAAATAAGTATCGCATGACACGGTAATTGCGCGTTTTAAATTCATAATGCCGTGTCCGCCCCGTTTCCAATCCCGGTAAGCATGTTGAACGCCTGGTAAGCGGTACCAGCCTGGATCATAAATTTTGGTAGTTGGCGTAATGGCTCCTTTTTCAAGTCCGGCGAGTCCTATAAATGGTTTGACTGGCGATGCGGGTGGGTAAAGTCCACGCACAGCACGATTGTATAAAGGCTTGTCTTCAGATGCCATGAGGCGTTGATAATCTTTTTGTCCAATCCCGCGTACAAAATGGTTGGGATCATAGCTCGGTGAGCTCACCATGGCTAAAATGTCACCATGATGTGCGCGCATCAGAACAATGGCGCCGCGCTTGCCTTGCATTGCATCGTGTGCAATTTTCTGTAAACGTGCATCAAGTGTCAGATAGAGTTTTTTACCAGAGATGGGTGCTTGTTTATTTAAAGTTCTTAAAGTTCTGCCGCTGACATCGGTTTCCACTTGTTGATAACCAATTTGACCGTGTAAAATATCTTCGTAAAAACGTTCGATACCGCCCTTGCCAATAAAATTAGTGGCACGATATTGTGTGCTATTGACTTGCTTGAGTTCATCAAGATTAATGCGACCAACATAACCCAATACGTGTGCAGTCACTTCACCTAAAGGATAGTATCTTAACAGACGAGCTGTAATGTTTACGCCTGGAAATTGATATTGATGGCTGGAAAAGATAGCAACCTCTTCCATAGTTAACTTGAGTTTTAAGGGAATGGCAACATAGCTACGATTTTGTTTACGCATACGTGTGAACGTATCAATATCTTCCTCAGTGATTGAGGGTAGTAACTTTTTTAACTGGTCTAAGGTTTCATCGATATTCTGAACCCGCTCGGGGGTAATTTCTAACACATAGACGGCAATATTATCGGCCAGTACCACGCCATTTCTATCAAAAATGATTCCACGAGGTGGTGCTATTGGAATAATGCTCATTTGGTTTTTAAGGGACAAAGTCGCATATCTTTTATATTCTGAGAATTGTAAATAAGCAAGGCGTAATATTAGAATCAGCGAGCAAGCAATGACCGTACCGACTAAGAGACTTAAGCGAACATGGTGTAATTCCGATTCAGAATGATGACGCAACACAGGTTGATTTATACGCATAGTTTTTTGCAAGCAGACCTTGTAATCACACCCAACTGTTGTCGACAAGTAGATGCTGGTTGAGTATAAAACTAAGTCATTATAGCGCATGACTTCTTGATATAAAAATATTAAATAAGCAAATAGTGCTAATTAATTTTACAATCTGGCCGATAAATAAAGAAACACAACGGAGGATTGTATCATGAACAAAGAATTAATGCTGATTCCAGCTTGTATCATACTGACTTCCTGCGCGACAACAGATCGTTCAGTCCCGATCGTTGATGATGGGGGGCATACGCACTATACCATGGCTTATACGGCGGACTCCAAAGGGAGTGATTACTTCCCTGAATCACGTCCTGCAACTGGTCGAAAAGTGTTTATTTTTGACCCGAACGCGACTGCTTGGGCGGCTTATGACGCCAAAGGTCATTTAGTCGAGACCGGTAGTGCCTCAGGGGGCAAAGAATATTGTGATGATATAGGACGTGGCTGTCATACCGTGACTGGTACGTTCCGTGTCTATTCAAAGAAAGGGGAAGATTGTAAGTCCAGTGTTTATCCGATTGAGACGCATGGTGGGGCTCGGATGCCATATTGCATGCACTTTTATCAAGGATATTCGATTCATGCAGCCTATGAAGTACCTGATTATAATGCGAGTCATGGATGTATTCGTGTCCTTCCCAGTGCCGCAAAATGGTTGAATGAAAACTTTGTTGATGTTGGAACCACAGTTATCGTTAAGCCTTATAACTAAGCATCAATGGGATTGGTTTCCCATTGATGCTTTTAGATTTTTCTGTAGAATCAAATCATATTCGCTGCATGAAGTTGATTCTCTTATGAAAAAAAATAAATCAAAATCACCGCGTCTTTTAGATGCACCCTTATATTCTATTTGGCAAGCACTTTACCTTGCGTTTTTTTCGCCCACACTTTATGTGGATGTTGTTAAGCGTTGGCGTGGGATGGTGGTGAGATATCTGTTCTTACTCATTGCTTGCGCGACGCTACCTTTTTCATTGCGTCTTATGTTGGTGTTAGACCAGTATCTGCATGAACAGTTGATTGTCCCTATGCAAACCTTGCCGCCTTTATCTATTCAGCAAGGTGAAATTTCTTTTGAACATTTGATGCCTTATACATTATCAAATAAAACTGGAGATATTGTCACCATTGTAGATACAACCGGGCGCATTAACGTGATTAATCCAGGGGATTACCCAAAATTATCTTGGCTGATTACGAAAAATAAAATGTATTTTAGAAATCCGCCATTGAATTTGTTTACACATTTGGCGGAACATCATCAGTATTCTAAAATATTAGAGGAGCCGCTTGATCCTGATTTAACTGGAGTTTTTCGTGGGCAAGATTTTTTAGAGACTTATCATGTGCTCAGGCTGACACGATTCATCGTTTGGTCAGTTTATCCCTGTATGGTGATGTTTTTTTTCATGCTGGTTGTGAGTTTTTTATTGCCTATGGCTTGGGCGGCTCAATTGTTTGCACAGATGTTATTTAAAATTAAATTATCTTATGTTCAAGCGTTTCGATTATTAATCATCGCATCAACCGCACCGATTACTATTGCTTTTGGTTTGATGGCAATAGACAAAATTTTTCCAGGTACCGGATTTATTTATATTCTCCTCTTGTCAGCTTATTTTTCATTGGGCATGATTGCATTCAAACATGCTAATAGGAAAATGGTATTGATTTAATTAATGCACTTATGTACAATTAGTCTACATTTTTTGGGAGTTGTATACCATGGCTTCAGAATTAAAAATTACTCAAGAACATCAGAAATACCTGAAAATATTGGGTATTACAGCGCGTAATGGTGACATGATTACGTCGGATAATGTAACTAAAGCATATAAAAAACAAGCGCGTAACGCTCATCCAGATAAAGGGGGCTCAGCTCAAAAATTTACTGATCTTAAAGA
This sequence comes from Legionella genomosp. 1, assembly GCA_945901145.1. Lineage (GTDB taxonomy): Bacteria > Pseudomonadota > Gammaproteobacteria > Legionellales > Legionellaceae > JAGVJT01. The sequence continues at coordinate 12,335 of CAMDJY010000003.1, forward strand.
TGCTCTTGAGAAGATGCAGCAGGCGTTTAATACTGTTGAAAATCATGGTCATGGCATTAACGCATGGTGGCATGCAACTAACACGCACAGGAGTAGATTCGGGGCTAATTTCTGGGCTGAAGTCGACCCAAAAAGCACAGAAACAAAAAAGCAGGAACAGCGCAAGGTTGATGGACTCCAAGACTTAATTGCTGCTGGTAAAATGAGTGAAATGTCAGTTAGAGTTCTTAACGACAAAGATTTCAACAGGATTAAAGCATTTAAAGACTTAATTCTTGCTAATATCATCGATGCTTGGCGGGTTCGTTTTCATAGTGACAGTGATTTAAATAAGTACAGAGTATTTAAAGACTTCATTTGTGCTCGTAAACTCAGCACCATAGAGGCTTGCTTTCTTGAGATCAGTCATTTAGATAAGATGAACGGACTTAAAGACTTAATTTTTGCTGATAAAATGCGTGCTTTTGAAGTTAAATATCTTAGTGACCATCAGTTCGATAAGATTAAATCAGCCAAAGACTTAATTCTTGCAGGTAAAATTAGTTTTTATCAAGTTAAAGTTAGAAATGATGAAGCTTTCTTATCTGCCTTTGATGATACCTTGCATCGTATGAGACAAACAAATGCATCTCAACCGGATAAAGTCTATGGTGAGCCAGGTAAAAAACTGCATGATGACTTAAAAAAGACCCGAGATGAGTTTCTTAGAACTGGAGATTCAGATAAGTTTATTCATAACGCTAAAAAACATGTCAGAAAAGCTGAGCCTGTGCTTAACAAAAGTCCTGTATGGAAGCAGTTTTTGCTGGATATTTTGAATGCACTGATCTTTATTGCCACCTTGGGTATTTCTTATCTTGTTACGGGTCGATTGAGATTATTTAGCGCAGAACCTCAAGTAGCACAGACGCATGGCGTTAACTCCGTCAAACCAGGCCTCTCGCCAGCAAGTTAAGCTTATTTACTGTATGGATTTGATGTAGGTTGGGCCTTTGGCCCAACACGTTTCGCTAAACACCAAGGAATGACCACAAATAAAATCAACCCCCCGATTAAAAATCCTTCAAAAAAACTTAAATTTTGAATCGGAATATCTTGCGGGGGGATAAAGCCGATGATAATTGCAAATAAACAACACAGAAGCCCCGTGAGTGCGACGATCCAGATGCCTGGTTTGCCTCCGGGAATTCGATAGGCCCGCGGGCGTTCAGGTTGGCTGTAGCGAAGTTTGATTGCAGCTGCGAACATGAAGACGTAAACCAGTAATGCCATTTGTGCGCACATGATGGTTAAAATCCAGTATCCTGCATAAATAGTATCGCTTAAAATGAATACGCTGCTTAATAAAGTCACGATGATGCCTTGAACCAACAAAATACGCGTGGGTGCCCCATAGCGATTCATGCGCGTAAACGTCTGTGGAATACAACCATCACGTGCCGAGACCAATAGGCCTTTGGTCGGCCCAATGATCCACGCAGAAACGCCGCTTAACCCGCCCAAGATAATTAAAACAGCTGTAATTGAGGTCATCCAAGGCATATGATATGCCTTGAAAAATAAATCATAGGCATCAATCAGCCCTGAAACAACGTTTAAACTATCTTTAGGCACAACCATCACAATTGCCAGAGAACCTAAGACCAACGTTGAAAAAATAATCAGCATGGAATAGAGCAAGGCACGAGGATAATCGCGTTGTGGATTTTTTACTTCTTCGGCATGCATCGCTGACATTTCAATGCCTAATAATCCGAACAGGACGGCAGAAAATAAAGAGGCATTGCCGAAAGAATTGAGATGAGGTAGCCATTGGATAGGTAAATCGATTGCGAGGGGACGTCCTTGAATAATCCATAAACAACCTAACACAGTGATGCCAATCATGGGTACGAGCGTTCCAATGAGCGCACCTAAAATACTCACAAATCCTGAGATACGCATGCCAAAGCAATTGAGAAGCGTCATCAGCCAAAACAGACTCAGAGACGTTCCTAAAAGATAAATACGATTTTTCGCAAGCTCGGGTATAAATAAATAAGCCATCGTCGTTACGATAAAAACGAGAATCGTTGGGTACCAGACGACATTGTAGATCCATTGTAACCAAATGGTCATGAATGCAACACGACGTCCAAATGCTTCGCGAACCCAGACATAAAGCCCACCGGTACTCGGATAAGCCGTTGCAAGCTCCGCGGCAACGAGCGCTATTGGAATAAAAAATGCGATAGCGGCAAGTAAATAATAAGCAATCAATGAACCCCCAAGTTGCGCCGATACTGGGAGTGTCCGTAAATTATCCACTGCGATGACGTTAATCATCACGAGTGAAAATACGCTTAATACACGCTTGGATGATGACACAGATAAAGATCCTTAAATAATAGCGTTAAAACTCGGCATGTCCCGGAGTACGTGGGAATGGAATTACATCTCTGACATTGCTGACCCCGGTAACATAGCTAACTAGGCGTTCTAGCCCTAACCCAAAGCCTGCGTGCGGGACACTGCCATAACGACGTAAATCTCGATACCATTGATAATTTTCTTGATTTAAACCAACCTGTTGCATACGCTGGTCTAAGATGGCCAATCTATCTTCACGCTGGCTGCCGCCAATGATTTCGCCAATGCCAGGGGCTAAGACATCCATCGCGGCTACGGTTTTTTCATCTTGATTTAAACGCATATAAAAACTTTTAATATCTTTGGGATAATCAATTAAAATCACTGGTTTTTTGCATAACTCTTCTGCAAGATAGCGTTCATGTTCAGATTGTAAATCAACCCCCCATGTCACTGGGTAGTCAAAATTTTTGCTTGCTCGTTGTAAGTGTCCAATTGCATCGGTGTAAGTCATGATTTCAAATTGAGACTTAAGCATTTGTTCTAAGCGTTCAATGCAGTTTTTGTCAACGAATTGATTGAAAAAGGCAATATCATCTTCGCATTCGTTTAGTACAGTTCGGCATAAATAAGTCAAGAAATCTTGGCTTAATTGGCATAAGTCTTTCAGATCAGCAAAAGCAATTTCTGGCTCAATCATCCAAAATTCTGCGAGGTGACGGCTGGTGTTTGAGTTTTCTGCACGAAACGTCGGTCCAAAGGTATAAACCTTAGAGAGTGCTAGACAATATGCTTCTGCGTTTAATTGTCCTGATACGGTTAAGAAAGTCTCTCGACCAAAAAAATCTTTGCTAAAATCAATCTGTCCTTGAGCATTTTTAGGCAGATTCACTAAATCTAAAGTACTCACCCGAAACATTTCGCCTGCACCTTCACAATCACTGGCGGTAATTAATGGCGTATGCACCCAGAAAAAGCCGCGTTCATGATAAAATTGATGCACTGCTTGTGACAAACAACTACGTACACGTGCGACAGCGCTGATGGTGTTGGTCCGGGGGCGTAAATGGGCAACTTCACGCAAAAACTCTAACGTATGTCGCTTGGCTTGGATGGGATAAGTATCAGGATTTTCAACCCAGCCAACGATCTCAATATGGGTTGCTTTGATTTCAATCGATTGGCCTTTGCCTTGTGATTCGGTCAAGATGCCTGTTGCAATTACAGAACAACCAGGTGTTAATTTTGCAATTTCTGATTGATAGTTTGATAGTGAAGCTTCTGCAACGATTTGAATGGGGGAAAAACAAGAGCCATCATGCAGGCTAACAAAAGATAAACCAGCATGAGAATCACGTCGTGTTTTTACCCAACCTTGAACGGTTATGCATGTGCCAATTTCAACATCATGACTTAAGCATTTCTTTATCGTATATACTTCAGACACAAAAAGCCTCCTTCAACGCTCTGCGAACAAAATAAAAATAAGTCAAAGGCGTCAATCATACACCAAAAATTCAAGAGACCCTATACTTGCTGTTGCATTCCGTGCAGATTTCGTTTATCAAGTAATGACATGGTATTCGTCGAGGATGGGTGGGGCATGCAAGCGTATAAAAAATCGTTTGTCGAGCAAGCAGATGACTCTTTATTTTCTCTCTATAATTTACCGTATGGTGTATTTTCTTATGAGTCTGAACCGCCGAGAATAGGCACGGCCATTGGCAATTTTGTACTTGATTTAACCCAGCTAGAACAACAAGGATTGCTACATCAAGATGCGCCTTGTTTTCTAGATGGAACTTTAAATGAGTTTGCGGCACGAGGGCCGGCGTTTTGGTCTAAGATACGCGCTCGTTTGCAGGCGTTACTTTCGGTAGAACATTTTGAATTGCAAAGCAATGCGGTTTTGCTCGAGAAAGTGTTGATTCCCAAAAATCAAGTGACGATGCATTTGCCTTTTAAAATTGAGGCATTTTCAGATTTTTATGCCTCAGAATCGCACGCGACGAATGTAGGCCGGTTATTCCGTGGTCATGCAAATGCATTATTACCTAACTGGAAGCATTTGCCTGTTGGCTATAACGGACGTGCAAGTACTGTGTTTGTTTCAGGCAGTCCGATTACGCGCCCGATGGGGTTAGTGCAACCCCCAGGGCAAGATCAGCCAATGTTTCGTGCATCTCAAAAATTAGACTTTGAACTAGAATTAGGTTTTTTTGTAGGCGTCGGTAATCCTGGTGGTGAACGCATTGGGATTCACCAAGCAGCTCAGCATATTTTCGGTTTGGTGCTGTTGAACGACTGGAGTGCCCGCGATATTCAAGCGTTTGAA
>CAMDJY010000004.1 GCA_945901145.1 Legionella genomosp. 1
ATGAGTGTATTAGTGCTTAAGAATCTTCTTCCTATAATAAATTCATTAGGTGTTGGCATAGGAAGCCCATCGTTATCTACTAACATGGGCAATTGATCACCTGATGGATGAGTAATTACTTCAATTTTCAAGTGTATTAGTCCTCTTTCTTATATAATTTAATTTGCTTTCCTGTGGGCGCGAATAGCCAATCCCAATTATAGCTACCTAACGGAGTATCACCTTTGAAACGATAACGGTGTTGATTCACAATTATGTCGCCTTTATATGATCCAGATTGCACAACACGCAATCTGCTTCCAGCGGTTACAAATCTTAAATGATTACCATCTAGATCCACGGCATGAATAGCACCTGAGGTTACCCATGCAGATGTTTCAAAATAAAGAGTTTTACTATTAGGCGAAAATTGTAGGTTATGTGGATCAATAATAACCTTTGATACATCTCCACAACTAAAATGAGGAGCTACTAATAATTTTTTAGTCATTTCTTTGGTATTAACAATCCATATCTCATCAGCTTGTTCGCCTTTTTGAGAAAAATAAAAGCAATTACTAGGGATGGTGTAATTACTTTTTTTAATAAATACAATCCAATTCCTATCCGGCGATTTAGTCAAGTCGGCTAATTTTGCGTCCTTGGTTAATTGCAAGAGTCTCGTATCTTTTTCTTTTTTATGTTGTATATCTTGAGCGTAAACTGTTGTGAAGGTAGTGCATAACAAAATAAATGTTATTATTTTTTGCATATTAAATCCTCAAGCCTTGCTTGGAAAAGACTTTTCGGCGGTGTCCTTAAAAATTTATTGCTTAACTTTGATAGACAAATTTCTAACTCCACCTTTCCTTTTGCAGCTAAATTGATACATTCTGAACCACTAATCCATTCACCTTCGTTGAGACAATATTGATAGCGATTTTTCTCGAGTATTTGAACACCAGAAATACGATATATTTCTATAATTTCTCCAACTTTATAACCTTCCATTTGCTGTATTGTTTTCCAGAGCTTTTCAAATTGAGTGTTGGTGAATTGTTTGATGGGCGTATCATCATGAATGCCAGTTTTTTCTCGAAGTAATTTTTCATATTTTTTGGTTGGATTATCTTTAGGCGGCGCGTAGCTATAAATCATTTCATGGATTGAAGAGTCACCATAGGTTGTTTTCAAGGTATCCAGTAATGATTCGTGCCCAGATTCATCATCTGGGAAAATAGCAAAACCATGCGTTTTGCCTATTTGATTATGTTTTTTACTAATTGGTCCAGCCCAAACATTTCCTGGATTATGATTACGCCATGCCCATGTGCCTCCAGAAAAACGAAAATGTCGTTCATCAATATCGGTATAAATTACAGAATTTTTCATTCCTCCAACAGCTTGAATAAATTGTGTCATCTGCTAATCCATTAATTTAAATTGACAATAAATTTATATGTTAATTTCTATTTTGTCAAAATAATTTTACATATATTTTTTATCTTTTCTTTTTCTTGAAGCAATAAAAAAGCCATCATTATCTTTACAGTCTAAATGATGGCTTAATTCAATTGATTTGCTTGATATTACTTGTGATATTAGAAATATTCTCCGTATATCTTTACGGATATAGTTTTATGTCATTCAGAACGGAATATCATCATCTAATTCATCAAATACATCCGCAGCCATTGCAGGTGCTGGCGATTTTGTGGGCGTAGCAGGACGTTCTTGTTGGAAAGCTGCTGGTGTTGATGAAGCGTCAGCATAACCACCGCCTGCTGTTTGCCCCCGACTATCGAGCATTTGAATATCGGCGGCGACAATTTCTGTTGTGTATCGATCTTGGCCTTGTTGATCCTGCCATTTACGTGTGCGTAAGCTGCCTTCTACATATAATTTTGAGCCTTTTTTCACGTACTCACCAGCAATTTCACCTAGGCGATTAAAACAAACCACCCGATGCCACTCTGTACGTTCTTGTTTTTCACCTGTTTGTTTATCTTTCCATGTTTCACTGGTGGCAATTGACAATGTTGTTGCTGCATTCCCATTGGGCATATAACGCACCTCTGGTTCTACGCCAACATTCCCAACTAAAATTACTTTATTAATACCTCGTGCCATAACTTTCTCCATTTATGCGATCATTGGGTAGACATTATAACGAATCACCACTGCGGGGACAATTCGGTTAAGAGGGTGATTCTAACCAACCAAAGGAAATTACAAACCAAAAGCTCGCAATCAGGGTGTTAACTATAAAAATAGCTGTACTGCCATAAAATTCATATAAAAAGCCTGCGATACATCCCCCTACAAAAATTCCTAAAAATTGACTACTTGAGTAAACACCCATCGCTGTACCTTTATTTCCTGGGTTAATCTGTTTAGAAATCAGTGACGGTAGCATCGCTTCAAGAATATTAAATGCAATAAAATAAAAAAACATGATCATCGTAAAGATAGGCCAAAGATGCGTATAGCAGATTAAGCCGAATTGACTCATACAGGTGATGCCGATTGCTATGATAAATAGCATTTTTCCATGTTTTCTGCGTTCAGCCAGATAAATCATGGGGATCATTACCAAAAATGATAATAGCATAATTGGTAAATAAAACTGCCAGGCAGCACTTAGTTTTTCAGCGGTGATAAATGACTGAATGCGAATGGGTATGACATAAAATGTTGATGTCAAGATTAAATGTTGACAAAAAATGCCAGCGTTGAGTCTCGATAAATTTCTATCTAAAATGATAGATTTTAGACGTGATCCAATTGACCTTTGCAAGGGCGTTGTAGGGATTGTTTCAGGCGTTGGGATGATTGTGTGTAAGAGTAACAAGGCGAATAAGGCAAGACAGGCCGTAAAATAAAAAATTCCTGATAGACCAAACGTGGCAGCAAGATAGGGGCTTAACATAAAGGCAATACCAAACGATAACCCAATGGTGGCACCAATAAAAGCCATGGCAAGGGTTCGTTGTTTCTCAGAGGTTAAATCTGCAAGTAATGCGATGAGGACACTGCCAATTGCGCCCATGCCTTGTATCACCCTTGCGGCAATCATGCCCCCGATTGAGTGCGTGAGTGCGCCGAGCAAACTGCCCATCGCAAATAAAATTAAGCCGATGGTGATCATGGTTTTGCGCCCGTATTGATCAGACAACAGGCCAAAAGGAATTTGTAATAGACCTTGGCTTAAGCCGTAAATTCCCAATGCAATGCCAATGAATGCAGGGGTCGCGCCTTGTAAATGTGTGGCATAAATCGTAAATACTGGGATCAGCATAAATAACCCAAGCATGCGAGAGGCAAAAATTGCTGCGATAGGCGCTATGATTTTTAAAAATAATGGGCTCATGATGTGCTCGATTGCGTGCTGATTTCGACTATGTAAAAAGTGTACATCTTACTTGAATTGACACGCTCTGCCAATCCATGTAGTTTTAGCTTTTTTTTGCTGGAGTTGATAATGTGGCAGCCTTTATTAGATAAAGTTGCGATGATTACTGGTGGTGCGCGAGGAATTGGTAAAGCAACAGCATTAAAGTTAGCACAAGCAGGGGCTGATATTGCGATTGTTTATTACAACAGTTCTGATGAAGCAGCAGCGTTAGTTCAAGATATTCAAGGCTTAGGTCGAAAAGCAATTGCATTTCAAGCCAATGTCGCAGATCAGCAATCTGTGAGCGAATTGTTTCAGGCATTTGGTCAAGATTTTTCGAAACATTTGGATATTTTAGTCAGTAATGCTGCGAGTGGTGTGTTAAAGTCGGCACTTAAGATGAGCACAAAACATTGGCGTTGGTGCATGGAAACTAATGCGCTGGCATTGAATCATTTGGTTGTAAACGCACGCAGTTTTATGTCGAAAGGTGGACGTGTTTTAGCGTTATCTAGCTTAGGTGCGCATCGTGCAATTCCTAATTATGCATTTATCGGTGCATCTAAGGCGGCGCTTGAAGCATTGGTGCGTTCTTTGAGTCTGGAATTAGCACCTGATGGTATTACTGTAAATACTATCTCTGCAGGCGTGGTTGATACTGATGCATTAAAATATTTTCCAAATCGAGAGCAATTATTAGATGAATATCAGTCGCATTCATTATCGGGTCGGCCTTTGACGCCAGCAGACGTTGCCGATGCAATTTATCTTTTATGCTTACCTGAAGCCTCTCGCATTATTGGTCAAACCATTTTTGTAGATGATGGATATGCTGTGCTGGGTTAAGCAATATTTGTTATGATATACTCATAAGCGTTTTTGAATCTGTGTAGTATCCTGAGGATGATGAATGATGAATTTAGAACATGTATATCCCAAAGTAAGGGAGATTGTTGCTGATGTTTTAGTGATTGAGGCAGATGACATTGCACCAACCAGCCGATTAATTGCTGATTTAGGTGCTGAGTCCATTGATTTTTTGGATTTAGTATTTCAATTAGAAAAAGAATTTAATATTAAAATTCCACGTGGGCAATTAGAGAAAAATGCACGTGGTGATCTGGCTGAGCACGAGTTTGAAAAAAATGGTGTTCTGACTGAACAAGGGTTGATTGCTTTAAAAAATTATTTAAATGAAGTGCCTGATGATCAATTCAAATCGAATATGAAAGTCAATGAAATTCCGTTGTTGTTCACTGTAGAAACTTTTTGTAAATTGGTGATTGGGGCGTTACAGGCTCAATCAGTTCAGGAGATATTAGCATAAAATGCGCTTTTTGTTTGTCGATCGTATCACCGAGTTGTCGCAAAATTTAGTGGCTCAAGGTTGCAAACATGTCACGCGTGATGACTATTATTTGTGCCAGGATCCCCAAGGCGCTTGGTGTTTTGTCCCATCTTTAATGGGCGAAACTTTAGGTCAGTTGGCTGCCTGGCACGTCATGATGAAACATGATTTTCGCTTACGACCGGTTGCCGGCATTGCCGCATGCGCAACATTTTATCGGCCTGCTTATGTTGGTGAAACTTTGTGGCTAGAAACACATCTTGATGCCCTCGATCAGACCGCGGTTCAATACCACGGAGAAGCACGCATTGGTGATGAAGTTGTTTTTCGTCTTGATGGTGCTTTAGGGCCGTTATTGCCTATGGAAGAATTTATTGATGTCGACCTGGTTCGTGCGCAATTTCATGAAATTAATCGCCCATTGCTACCGTCACATATTGACCCTCCTGAGATGCCGATTGCAGATCAGGATCAACTGCTGCCACTTGCAACTGGTGCTCGAGTGGCTCCGATTGGTTTTGATCGGGTCCTCAACGAAGAGGTTGGTGTAAGCTTGACTGCTGTGAAGTCTATTACACGGGCAGCACCGTACTTTCCAGATCATTTCCCAAATAAACCTGTGCTACCGATGACCATTTTACTTGAAAGCTTTTTAAATTTGACGCAAGAATTTATTCAGCGCGCGGGTTATTCTGGTGTTTATGTCTGTCATAAAATGCGTCGAGTTAAAATGAGTGGATTTATTTCCCCCGGTGACATCGTCATTGGCATATTAACGTTAAAACAGCAAACGGATGCAGAGTTAGTATTTACTTGTCGCACGGATGTCTCAGGAAAAAGAATCGGCGTGTTAGAAATTACAATGAAATTAGCAAGGTAAATTCATGAAAAATCAACGTGTTGCTATCACTGGCATAGGTATTGTGTCGCCGCTTGGGCACGATGCGCCGAGTACCTGGCAGAATTTATTGGCGGGAATGTCTGGCGTTGCCACCATTGCTCAGTTCGATGCCAGTGGTTTTCCAAGTCGAATTGCTGCTGAAGTGAAAGGGTATATTCCGCGTGTGGTTCGTTCTGGTAAACATATGCGCTATGTTTCCCCGTTTACGCAATATGCTGTTGATGCTGCCGCCGAAGCTTTTGCAGATGCGGGCATTCTACCCAATCAACAATCCTCTGATCGTTGGGGCGTTGTCGTTGGCAGTGGGATGATGACGGCAGAGTATGAATTATTGTTAAGATTTCAGGAAACCTGTGCCTTGATGGGGGACGTTGATTGGACACAATTACAGCAAAAAGCTACGGAATTTTATCAATTGGTTGATTTTGGAAAAACAGCGGCAAATACTGGCCTCTCTCTACTGATTCAACAGTTTGGTATCACCGGTTATGCAAATTCTGTTCATACTGCCTGTGCCTCAGGTGGACAGGCCTTGGGTTTAGCCATGCAAGTGATTCGACGTGGTGATGCTGATTATGTATTGGCCGGTGGCTTTGATTCAATGATTAACCCCTTAGGGCTCTCAAGCTTTTGTTTATTAGGCGCCTTATCGACTTATAACGACACACCAGAGACCGCAAGTCGACCGTTTGATGCAACCCGTAATGGCTTTGTATTAGGTGAGGGCGCTGCGTTTTTGATTTTAGAAAATTGGCAAAAAGCTAAAGATCGTGGTGCAACTATTTATGCAGAATTAGCAGGTCAAGGTAATACCTTAAGTGCCTATCGAATTACTGACTCACATCCTAATGGTGATGGGGCATCTCAAGCAATAGAACGTGCATTACGCGATGCTGGGGTTGAGCCTAGCGATGTTGATTATATTAATGCGCATGGCACCTCGACCCAAATGAATGATTTAAGTGAGACCAATGCGATTAAAGCCGTATTTGGTGAACGCGCAAAAAACATACCCATTAGTTCTACTAAAAGTCAAACAGGACATTTAATTGCAGCAGCTGGTGCTTTAGAAGCGGCTTTGTCGGTGCTTTCTATTCGTGATGCGCAAGTCCCTATGACCCAAAATAGTGTTGAGGTCGATCCAGCTTGTGATCTTGATTATGTGACTGATAGCGTTCGTGAGAAAGCTTTGGGTGTTGTCTTGTCGAATTCTTTTGGCTTTGGTGGATCTAATAGTTGCTTGTTGTTTAAGCATCCTGAATTCGGAGATCGATGATGAAGCAAAAAAAACGGGTGTTTGTGACAGGGCGAGGCGCTGTATCTTCTTCGGGCATGAACACACACGCGGTTTGGGATGCTTTATTGACAGGTCAAAGCGGGATTACAGAGATCACCTCAGCGGATTTGTCGGCATGGACGTACCGGTTAGGTGGTGAGTTAAAAGAATATCAACCTGCTAAATTATTACCAGATCGTAAATTAATTAAGGCGTTGTCAAGGCAAGATGTGTTGGGTATTCAAGCAGCGATGCAAGCTGTCGAAGATAGCCAAATATTAGACTATCGTAAAAGCCTGTCTGCACCTGAAATTTTTAATGACAGTACTGCTATTTACGTGGGTTCGCCTGGAAATAAGTATAATCAGCAATATGATTTTTTACCTTTGATGGCAAAATCTCAAAAAAATATGTATCAGTTTGCTGAGCAGTTATTTACCGAAGTCCATCCCATGTGGTTATTGCGCATTTTACCCAATAATGTTTTGGCTTATGTTGGCATTACCTATGAGTTTAAAGGTGAAAATCATAATATTGTGAATCATGCGGTGAGCGGGATGCAAGCGATTCTGGAAGCCTATCAAGCGATTCAAGCAGGGTTAGCTGAACGTGCAGTAGTCGTTGCTTATGATGTTGGTATTGAACCACAAGCTTTGTTTTATTATGAACGCTTAGGTGTGTTAAGCGCTCGTCATTTGAAGCCATTTGATCAACATCATGATGGCACTATTTTGGCCGAAGGTGCGGCAGCATTGGTGTTAGAAAGTGAAGCGAGTATTCAGGCACGCGGTGGGCGCGCGTATGCAGAGGTCCTTGGCGGGCGTGCAGCCACTGAGGGCGGAGGTTTATTTACCATTGAGGCGCAAGGTGCACCACTTAAAAGATTATTACAACAGACCTTAGCTGAACATGCTTTAACTCCGCAAGATTTAGGCTTTATCGTCGCCCATGGGAATGGCAATCCGGTGTCTGATCTGAGTGAAGCCACCGTGCTTACTGAGTTACTGGATAGAGCCGCTATTCCAGTAACCGCATTTAAATGGTCGATGGGGCATACTTTGTGTGCATCGGGTGTGTTAGATACAGTTCTCGCGGTTGAAGGACTGCATGCCCAGTTAATTCCAGGTATTGCCAATTTACAGACGCTACATCCTGCGTGTCAGCATTTAAATATTGCTCAAGAGACACGATCGTTCTCTCAGGGCTCACACGCGTTGATTATTAATCGAGGTTTTGCGGGTATGAATGCAGCTTTAGTCCTGAAGGCGTGTGATTAATTCATGGATGCTGAATTACCAGTGACTTGGGTTGGTCGTTTTATTTATTACTGTTTGCCCTATCGCAAGCGCGTGATTATGTCAAACATTGACCAAGTATTGGGTGCCACTTGGTCTAATCAGGCAAAAATTCGTTTAGCACAAGCGTTTTATTCTCATCTTGCACGTGCGTTGTTAGAGACTTGTCAATTGCGATTCATGACCGAGGAGTCGTTGAAAAACAGTGTTGACGTGCGTGGTTATGAGCATGTTTTGACGATTTCAAAACAGGGCAAAGGTGTATTAATTTTAACTGGCCATTTTGGCAGTTGGGAAGTAGCACCGATTGGTGGCATTTTGAATTTCAAACAATTTCAAGGTCGATTTCATTTTATCCGGCGGACACTCGGGAGTAAAAGATTAGAGCGCATCTTATTTCGTCGTTATTATGAGGCGGGGTTGCATGTGATTCAAAAGCAAAACGCACTGCAACATGTTACCGATGCTTTAGCGAATAATGATGCTGTGGTTTTTGTTTTAGATCAGCATGCGTCTTTAGCCAATCGTGATGGTATTGCGGTAGAGTTTTTTGGAAAAAAAGCAGGCACCTACCGCAGCTTGGCAACATGTGCGCGCTATACTGGCGTCCCAGTAGTTCCGGTCACCGCTTATCGTTTGGCCAATGGTCGACATGTTTTAGAATTCTTTGAGCCAATCCCCTGGGTAGAATATCCAACCACCCAAGAGTCTCTCTATCAAAACACCAAAGCCTACAACCAAGCCCTCGAGCGCATGATTTTGCAACATCCAGAACAGTGGATGTGGTTACATAAAAGATGGAAGTTGAAGTTATAAGCTATAATTAATCTTAAGTTCATTGTGATTTTTCTTAGTTAAAGTCTATAATTTGTCTATCTGACGTGAGTGAGAGTGGATCATGGAGTTTTTAAAATTACAGCACGCTATAACAGAGGGCAATGATCAGGTCTTTCAAGAGGTTAAGATATTACCTGAAGTTATTAACCAGGCGAAAGAGCCAGCGGATCTAACTTTGTTGCATTTGGCTGCGAGTTATGGAAGGCCTAAGATAGTGAGTATCTTACTGGCAAAAGGCGCTGATCCAACACTGAAAAATAAAAATCATGAATTAGCAAGTTATCTTGCACTATTCCCTTCAATTGCTGAAGGGAATCATAAAAAAAATGATCGTGAGGCTATTTTTAGACAATTAGCAGCTTTAACACCTGAGAGTTATGCTAATAAAAATCGAGATGATGAAACCATCTTTCATGCGATGGCAATTCATGGATTTAATGATTTAATACGAGAAGCCTTAAGTATGCGTCCAGAGGGTGTCTTTGATAAAAATTATTCTGGCCAATTACCGGTACATGTTGCTCTTTTAAATCCACATGAAACCCCTGAAGAAATGATTAAACTTTTATTGCCAGAAGCTGTTGCAAATCAAGCCGATGATAAAGGGTGGCTGCCATTGCATTATGCAGCTGCCTACGGAGCTTCAGGTGCTGTTACAGAAATTTGCATTGCGCGGACAACAAATATAGATGCAGAGGATCGTGAAGGCCAAACACCGCTGATGCTTGCGCGTAATAATGACAATAGCTTCATGGTTAATGCGTTACTTTCTAAACATGCTGAAGTTCATTCGCCCCGTATGCGATAGATTAGCGTTTTGCGTATAAAACAATCGATAAAATCACAACGCTCATGCCGATAAACTCCATGAGCGTCAGCTGTTCGTTTAAAATAAGCCAAGCAAGAATCACGGTTGCTACTGGCATCGTCGCAGTAGACAGCGACGCCATGATGCCATCGACGCGTTGTGAGCCGATGAACCAGAATACATAGAACAAGCCTGAACTTAAGCCGAGTGTCAATAAAATCAACCAACTGGATAGGTGAATTGCTGAAGGCGTCCAATCGATAAAAAATAATGCAGGTAATAATATCAACGCGTTAATGGCATTGAGAAGCGCTGATACTAAAAACATCGGCAATTTATTTGGATAAAGTTTAAATAATATATAGTAGCCGGCTTCCGGTAACAGCGAGAGTAGTACGATAACATCACCAAAGAATGAATGTGATTTGCCGATGCCGTCATATTTATCATAAGCAATCATGATGAGCCCAAGGGTCGCAAACACGACGCATAACGCTTTTTGGGATGAGATTTTTTCGCCAAGCATGAGCCAAGACATGATTGCAATAATTGCGGGTAAAGCACTGGTGATGATTCCTGCAACGTTCGCATCGGTATGGTTTAATCCTGTGAGCATCAGGCAGTTAAATAAAACACCTGCAGATAACGCTTGGGCAATAATAAACCCCCAATCGCGCAAATTTAATTTTAAAAAAGGCATGAGCATAGCTTCATGTCTTGCTGGAGTCGTCCAATGCAGTGAAAATAAAATGAAGCTGGCTAGGATAAAACGGATGTCTAATAGGACAAGGACAGGAATTGAGGTCAGGAGTAGTTTAGAACTTACAATGTTTACCCCAACCATGGTTTGGGCCAAGATAAGAAAAACAAGACCTAGAAAAAAGTGATTTTTATTCATGATATACGTTTGCATGAAGCTAGAGCAAATTATAATAGATTTCGCGCCATGCAGTCATGCATTTTTTTGATTATTGTTAGAACATGTACTATTGATTAACTAAGTAGACCCCATTAAGTTCTCTTCTTATGAATCAATTTGTTAAGCCTTTTGAGCTTGATGTCTCTTCGGTTCAAAAGTTTGTTGCAGATCTGTCTGCTGATGATCTTGTGATATTCATGCAAATTTTATCAAAAGGGTCAAAAATGTCCCCAGAGGAACTAACGCAACACTTTCCATTGATTATGGCGAATTATTCAATCAGTTTTCTAGAAGGTGGGAATGCACAAAATTTTAAAATTGTTAATAAAATTACCTCAGAAGCACATGTTCTTAAAATAGATTATCGAGACAATGTTCCGAGAACATTAGAAAATCAGTTGAGAGCGGGGGCGTTAAAATCGATATTTGTTCCCTTATTTGTCGAACGTGAAGCGACTTTTGATCATGCTCAAGTATTTGTATTCGATCCAATAAACGATACGCACAACCATAGAATCACGTGTTCTTTATTAGTGACCTCCTTTTTAAAAAGCAAAGATCTTAAAAGTTACCTCTCACAAGCACCCCATGATGAGCGTATTCAGAATGCCATGCGATATGGTAAGCAAATGGCTGATATTTTCTTGGCTTTACAAAAAAATAATTGTGCTTTTCTTGATTCAAAAAACTCAAATTGGCTCATTGGCGATGATGATCGATTACAACTTGCTGATACTAAATCATTTCTTCCAACTGAAGGTAGTTTTTTTGATATAAAAAAATGTGCGGAAGAAGGTTACACTTTGAGTGCTTCGCAATTTATGATTCCCCCTGAAATTCCGGCGAGCAGAGCTAGTAATAAGCCAATCCAAGTGGATGCGATGCATGTGTATTTGCTTGGAAAAAATCTATACCAAATGATAACGCAATGTGATGATACGAAACTTCTTGAGTTGACTCCCGATGAGCGTCATTTTGAAGATCCTATTTTTTTAACAGCCCAAGGCCAAATTTTTAAGCATCTGATTCAAAGTGCAATTCATCCAAATCCTAAAACACGGATAACTTTGAACAAAGCTAGAGAGAGATTGTCTGCGCCCAGGGAACCTTCTTATGCACCCGGTGATTTTTCAATTGCTAATCAAATTATTTTATTACTGAAAATTATTATTAGTTTTATTGCTAAGTTCCTTGGGTATAAAAAAACTCAGGAATATAAAGCGCAATTTCAGTCCTTAAAAAACGAGGCAAACCTGGGTGAGAAAAAAGCGCTAGGAACATCTTCTGATAAGTCTGTACAAAAAGATTCTGATTTTAAGCCATGATGATTTTTGACTATTATTAAAAGACGGACTATTACTTAAGTAGGCCATAATTATAGTTGAATCGTGATGACTCAAGAACGTGTTCCATTGCCCAATAGCATTGATCCTGAGAACTTAACTATGGATTCATTGGATTGGGATAAAGATCAAATATTCTCATCTTCTCAATTAGTAGATTTAGCAGGGAGCTTTGTTGATCAAATAAAGTTATTAAATGAACTCATTGAGACATATAATAGCGTTCTTGTGGATGAAAAACTAAGGATTTTGTCTGAAATAGAACAATTGACTCAGACGATAAGAGATAAATATCCCAGTAATTTTTTAACAGGAATTAAGAATTATCAAGAAAATATTAACGATAAACTTTGGGTACAAATTCATAAACAGCAAGAATTGTTATCTCCTGCAATAATTAAATCTTCAATTGAAGACATAGTGGCACACATATCACCTGGTGTTTTAGTTCAATTAATGCAAGTTTTATCAGAAAAAAAATTACAACCACAACTTTTAGATGCATTATATCTGCCAAATGATAATTCTAAGGAAGCTGACCGGTTTCGATCTTTTTTGGCCCATCATACTATTAGATTTTTAGGAGGAAGTAATTCAAGAAACTTTGAAATTCTTAATAAGCAAACGCACGAAGTCTTGATTTTAAAATTAGAATATCGATTAGGTGCACCTAAGGAAATTGACCGTCAGCTTAGAAATGGTGTTTTAAAAGATACAATAGTACCGATATTCGCTGAACGACAAGCGATTATTCAGCATAACAGATTCGGGCAATCAACCTGTTCTTTGTTGGTTCTCCCTTTTTCCCAAAGCAAAGATCTAAGCTTTCATTCATTATTCTTACCTACTAAGCCGCCGCTTATTTATAAAAATACAATTAAATTTGGCATACAAATGGCTGATATTTTTTTGACTTTACAAGCAGCAGATTGTGCTTTTTCAGACGGGAAAGCTGCAAATATTTTGGTTAATACGCTAGGTAATCTCGAGATTGCTGATACGAAAGCCTTCATTCCTACTGTCAACGGATTGTTCTCAAAGACAAAAATTTTGGAAAAAGGATATCATTTAATTACTACAGATTTTATGAATCCTCCTGAGCTGGTTCAAGCACAGGAGCCAATTCATGCCGACTCCATGCATGTGTATATGCTCGGAAAAAACTTATATCAAATTATGGCACAATATAAAGGGACACCTCTGCAAGACTTGACAATCGATGATGAGCATTTTCAGGCTCCGGTATTTAAAACGCTTGAAGGCGAACTATTCAAAAAATTAATTCAAGGCGCGATTGAGCCTGAATACACCCATCGCATCACATTAACTCAAGCTAGACAGCAATTACAAGTTATCGATCATCTTGTGTTGTGTCGACAAGGATTGTTGTGGTCTCGTGATAACTCCAGTCGGGGATTGTTGAGTTATTTTGTTGAGCCAAATAATAAAAAACTTGAACGATTTATGAAAGAGTCTAGCCTTAGAATTAAAGATTATCCCTTAGACATATTGATGCATCAAAGTCAGGCTTTGCAGGCGTTGGTTGCTGTTATAGAACAAATAAAATCAGAAGCAAAAGATAGCATATCTGAGAATAAATTTTCAGGAATTAATAAAATTATTACGGCGGCATTTGATACCATGCTTTCTGCTACCTCCAATCAAAATATGGATTCAGTGATACAACAGACAGAACAAACTTTGAGAACTATGATGCTAAAAGATCATAAACAAATGACTCAGCAATATAAATCTAAGTTAAAAACCATCAATGAGGCTCCTGAAGAGCAAAGTCAAAAAAGTCCCCGAAGCCGCTGGTAAAAGTTATGGCGCTTACAGTACCTACAGGTAAGGAGATTCGTCGATTAGGATTTATGACAGGTCAATTAATTATTCCGAAAGATTTTGATAGGGCTCATGCTCAAGAAATAGAAGCGCTTTTTGGCGATAATGAATGAAAATACTGCTTGATACTCATTTGATTTTATGGGCTGCAGGATGTCCTGATGAATTGCCTGATGAGGCTCGCAGAATGATTGAAGATGAATCTAATGAGCTTTTTTTTAGTGTTGTCAGTATTTGGGAAATTGCGATTAAAGCCAGTTTGCAGAAGATGAATTTTCAGATTGATGTTCGACTTCTTCGACGAAATTTATTGGATAATGGTTACATTGAATTGCCAATTCAGAGTGTTCATGTTGTATTTATTCAAAGTTTACCTGCCATTCATCAAGATCCATTTGATAGAATGCTTGTAGCCCAGGCCACGGAGGAAGGCATTATGTTACTGACATCAGACGATATCGTGGCTCAATATCCTGGTCCTATTCGTCATGTCTAGCTTATTTTGTTAACTAATTGACCATCATAGACAAAAGTTGCGGGGCCGGTGAGCTGAATCGCATGATGTTGATGCGTCCATTCAACCCATAAATCCCCGCCTGGTAAGCTGACACGAACCCGTGGGTTGAGTTGATGAAACAGTCGGCCAGCGGCCATGGCGGCAACCGCGCCACTCCCACACGCTTGCGTTTCGCCACACCCGCGTTCGTAGACTCTAAGCTTGATATGATCGGGGGATTGGATATTTAAAAATCCGACATTGGTTTGTTCTGGAAACATAGGGTGCTCGCAAATCAATTGACCGAGTTCGTTCACTGGTGCAGATTCAAGATCATCGACCAGGAGAATTGCATGTGGGTTGCCAACACTTAAGGCATGTACGGTAATGATTTTTTCGTCTGATAAACGAATGTCATAGAGATCTTTTTGATGGTTTGCGCGTATGGGGATGCATTCAGGCTGCAGCTTGGGCACGCCCATCTCCACTGTAACGCTCTCATCGTCGTTTAGTCTCAAAATCATCTGTGTGGTTGCTGTGGCGACAGTGAAGCTTTTTTTAGAAGATAGACCCTGACGTTCAATAAAACGTGCGATACATCGAGCGCCATTGCCACATTGGCCAACGGCTTCGCCATTAGCATTAAAAATACGGTAAACAAAATCAATGCCGGGTTGATATGACCGCTCAATGATAAGACATTGATCAAACCCAACTCCAGTATGGCGGGCACTGAGTTGTTGAATAGTTTTTGGGGTTAAAGTAATGGATTGATCAATGCCATTGATGACGATGAAATCATTGCCTAATCCATGCATTTTAGTAAAATTTAAGGTCATGTGAATTTCCGCTCCAACTTATTTTGGTTGATTGTTTGGGTAAATAAAGTGGACCTTTTTGACCACAAGACATTAACTGAGCCAATATAAGACAAATAATAAAATTTTTGTGTAAATGCATGAATAAAAACAATTCCATAACGTGTATTTTTCTTATTGTACGTGGTAAAAAATGAAATTCAAACTTGCCATGCGCACCGATAAACTGAATAATTACCGATAATAAAATTGAGACTGGAGAGTAAGTTGCAGAATGTAATGATTAAAGAGCCAGATGGGCCGGCTCAGGCATGCGTGATCTGGATGCATGGCTTAGGGGCCGATGGTAATAATATGTACACGGTTGCTCAAGAACTTCCATTGAGCTTGCCTGTTCGCCATGTGTGTTTGAATGCTCCGGTGCGGCCCGTGACATTTAATCAAGGCATGCATATGCGTGCGTGGTATGATATTACAGGTTTTCAAGCCAGTGATCGTGAAGATAAATCAGGAATTTTAGAGTCTGTTGCATTGATTGAGGGCGTGATTGAACAACAAATTGCAGCAGGATTTTCTAGAAAACAAATTTTTCTTGCAGGTTTTTCTCAAGGTGGGGCTATGGCACTGGTCGCAGGTTTGCTATCGCCTGAGCCAATAGGAGGGATTATCTCTTTATCGGCTTATTTACCGCTTGCTGAAATTATCGATCCTAAGATTTCTCAAGCTACGCCAATTTTTATTGCTGCAGGCATTTATGATCAAGTGGTTTTACCGGCTTGGACTTTAAAAAGTGTTCAGTGGTTACGCACCAAGGGATTTAATCAAGTTTCAGTGCATCATTATCCTATGGAACATACCATTTGTTTTGAAGAACT
>CAMDJY010000005.1 GCA_945901145.1 Legionella genomosp. 1
TGGCTTTTGTGTCATGGTATTAACAAATTCGTTATACACAACAAATAAAGCATCCAGCTCACCTTGCTCAAACGCATCAAGCATGACTTTAACTGGACCAATTAAATCATTAACACTTGGGGTATCACCTAATTGATCGATAGAAGACAAAACTTTACCACCAACCCGCTTAAAAAAAGCTTGGCCTTTACGCCCAATCACACAAAGCTTAGTCTCAACCCCTTTATGCTGCCATTCACGTACATGGCTGAGCGTGTCGCGCAACAAATTGACATTAAGCCCACCGCATAACCCACGATCAGTAGTCACGACAATAAATCCAACGCAGCGAATCGGCCGCTCAGTCATAAACGAGTGACGATATTCAGCATGCGCTCGACCTAAATGTTTAACAACCTCATAAATTTTATTTGCATACGGTTTTGATGCACGCATCCGCTCTTGAGTCTTGCGCATTTTACTTGCCGCAACCATTTCCATCGCCCGTGTAATTTTTTGCGTGCTTTTAATACTCGCAATTTTTGAGCGGATTTCTTTTGCTCCAGCCATCGTTTTGCTTCACCTAATTAATAAAATCTTACCAGCTTCCGGTCCGCTTGAACTCGTCAATCGCCGCCCTCAACTGATTCTCTATGGTGTCATCATACGCACCAGTTTCATTGATTTTGTTTAATAATACTGAGTGAGATCCATGCATAACACTGCGTAACGCCGTCTCAAATGCACCTACCTCTGCAACAGGAATGTCATCTAAATAGCCTTTTTCGACGATAAATAAAGACACGGCCATATCAGCAACAGTCAACGGTGCATATTGCTTTTGTTTCATCAGCTCCGTAATCCGTTGACCGCGCTCTAATTGTTTCCGTGTTGCGTCGTCAAGATCAGATGCAAATTGTGAAAATGCCTCGAGTTCACGAAACTGAGCCAGAGCTAACCTCGTGCCTCCACCGAGTTTTTTCATGATTTTGGTCTGAGCGGCCCCGCCGACACGAGAAACTGATAGCCCCGAGTTAATCGCAGGTCTGACGCCTGAGTTAAATAAATCAACATCTAAGAAAATTTGACCATCGGTAATTGAAATCACGTTGGTTGGGACAAATGCAGAAACGTCACCAGCTTGGGTTTCAATAATCGGTAAAGCTGTTAACGATCCTGTTTTGCCTTGAACCTGACCTTTCGTGAGCAATTCAACATACTCTGCACTGATTCGTGCCGCACGTTCAAGTAAACGTGAATGCAAATAGAAAATGTCCCCGGGGTAGGCTTCACGCCCAGGCGGTCTTCTGAGTAGAAGAGAAATTTGACGATATGCCCACGCTTGTTTGGTCAAATCATCATAGATAATCAACGCGTCTTCGCCGCGCTCCATAAAATATTCACCCATAGTACAGCCTGAATAGGGTGCAATAAATTGTAGTGCCGCAGAATCAGAAGCACTGGCAACAACAACGATTGTATGTGCTAAAGCATCATGCTCTTCAAGTTTACGAACAATTGCCGCAATTGATGAGGCTTTCTGACCAATCGCAACATAAACGCATTTTACGCCCGTGTTCTTTTGATTAATAATTGCATCGATTGCAATGGCAGTTTTACCTGTTTGACGATCCCCAATGATGAGCTCTCGCTGTCCACGTCCAACTGGAATCATTGCATCGATTGCTTTTGAACCTGTTTGTAGAGGCTGATCAACAGATTTACGTTCAATCACCCCAGGTGCAACTTTTTCAATTGGGGACAATCCATCGGCTTCAATTGGACCTTTGCCGTCAATCGGATTACCTAAAGCATCAACGACTCGGCCTAATAAGCCTCGACCCACGGGTACTTCTAAAATACGACCGGTACAGCGGCCTTTCTGGCCCTCAGATAAGCTCGTTGCTTCCCCGAGAATAACGACTGCAACAGCATCACGACCGAGGTTTAATGCAAGACCATAAACACCGCCTTCAAATTCAATCATTTCACCCTGCATGGCCTCATCTAAGCCCTGAAGCGTAGCAATACCATCTTTTAAGCTAACAATAGTTCCTTCATTTTTAGCATCAGAAACAACTGAAAACTGTTCTATTTTTTGTCTAATCAGTTCGCTGATTTCTGATGGATTTAAAGTTGTAGATTGTGACATAAAAACTTTCCTCTCAATTATGCGGCCAATGCGGCGCCAAGTTTTATTAATTGACCTTTAACCGACCCATCAATCACTAAGTTATTCGCACGAATCACAGCACCACCTAACAGCGATTTATCGATCGTTTGCTCAAGCTTCACTTGTCGATGTAAACGTCGGCTTAAAGAATCAATCAAACTCTGTTCTTGTTGAGCTGTCAACGCAGCATAAGTTATCACTTTTACGACCACAGTTTTTTCATGCTCTGCCCGCAATGACTCAAATTGAACGGCAATCTCTGGTAGAACAAATAAACGCTTGTTTTGTGCTAAAAGCTTTAAAAAAATCCCTGGTGTTGCATCAGCAGTGCCGATTTTTAATGCATCAATTACTGAGATGAGTATATCTGCTAGTTGCACACTCGTGATATGAGGATTATGCATCAGATTATTTATTTCAGATGTATCAATCGCCACAGCCAGAGTTTTCAGCCAGTCGGACCATGCCCCTAAGTTTTTTTTCTGCAACGCGTGTTCAAACAATGCTTTAGCGTAGGGTCTTGCAATACTTGTAGGATTTGACATGACTAAATCTCTGCAATCAACTGGTCAATCAACGTATGATTTTCACGTTCGTTGATTTCATGTTTTAATATCTTTTCAGCACATGAAATCGCAAGGCTTGCAACTTGTTGGCGTAAAGCATCCCGCGCGTGATTAAACTCTTGTTCCAGCTGCTCAGAAGCAGCACGTCCCACGCGTTGAACCTCGGCACGCGCTTCTTCTTTCGCTTCTTCAACCAGCTGTGCCGCACGCCGGTGCGCTTTTTCAATAATATCTGCAGCATCGACCTTGGCCTGCTTCAATTCATCTTTGGCTCGATGTTGTGCAAGCTCAAGCTCACGCCTGCCCCGTTCAGCGGCAGCTAAACCATCTGCTATTTTGGTCTGTCTTTCTTCTAATGCTTTGGTCAATGGAGGCCATACAAACCGCATTGTAAACCATACAAATGCAGCAAACACCAGCATTTGAATTATCAGCGTTATATTGATATTCACAATTTAACTCCTCGCCCTATCAATCTTCTTTTCTAAAATTTATGCGCCGAGGCCTGAAAGAAATGGGTTCGCAAACGTAAAGAACAAGGCAATACCAACGCCAATCATTGCTATCGCGTCTAATAATCCTGCGACAATAAACATTTTTACTTGAAGCATAGGAACCATCTCTGGTTGACGCGCAGCACCCTCAAGAAATTTTCCGCCTAAAAGACCAAAACCAATCGCGGTTCCCAATGCGCCTAAACCAATGAGTAACGCAACAGCGATAACTGTCATACTTTGTACTTGTGCGATTAAATTTACTGCTTGCATAACCTTCCCCTTAGTGAACAATATTTAATGATTTTCAAAAAATAGAACATCCCAATTTGGAATCCTCTAAAATCAGTGATCTTCATGAGCTAAACTAAGATATACAATCGTCAGAACCATGAAAATAAATGCTTGTAGCGTGATGACTAAAATATGAAAAATAGACCATCCTAAAGCCAGGAGAAACTGCACCAACCCTAATGATACACTCATGACAGGTGATGAAGTTGTCGCATTCAAAGTGAATAATGCAATCAAAATAAAGATGAGCTCGCCCGCGTACAAGTTGCCAAACAGCCGTAATGCGAGTGAAATGGGCCTAGATATAAATGTGACAGACTCTAATAAAAAGTTAAAAGGGATAGCGAGTGGGTGGTTAAACGGGTTAAAGGTCAATTCTTTCATGAAGCCCGCAAGTCCTTTAATTTTAATGCTGTAAAATAAAATTAAGATGAAAACAGAGAGAGACATTCCGAAAGTTAAATTTAAATCTGTCGTGGGCACAATTTTTAAATGATGTAGTCCGACACCATTAGCAACAATTGGCAGAAAGTCAATGGGGACAATATCCATGAAATTCATTAAAAAAACCCAAATAAAAATCGTCAACGCCAGAGGGGCGATCAATCGGTTGCGGCCATGAAAACAATCGTTTACTTGTGAATTTGCAAATTCTAACATTTGTTCTGCAAAATTTTGCATCTTGCCAGGAACACCAGTTGAGACATGGCGAGCACAAAAGTACATAAAAGATAATGCAATAATTCCCAAAGTCAGAGAGAAAAAAACTGTATCTAAGTTTACAGTCCAGAAACCACCGCCTGAACCCAAGGTCATAGTCTTTAAATTAAAACTTAAATTAGTCAGATGGTGCTTAATATATTCAGTGCTTGATACCATTATACATTCTCTAATTTTTCTTATTTATAAAAACCCAGGGTACAAAAAAAACTGTCATTTGCACGATAATGTATGTTACAAAAAACACGACAGGCTGAATATTCAAGTAACAAAACACGCCCGCAAACAATAAAACAGACAGTGCAATTTTAAACATTTCTCCTCGGTAAACGCGCCGAACAGTTTCTTTAGAGGTGATGATGCGCGCCCCTCGAAACAACAACCAACCAAAAAACATTTGCGGTAGTGATGACACTAGCCCGCCGACTAAAACTGATGCGGCTGCAGATGAATGATTGGTTGCAGAGCATACTATAATTCCAAGAACAATTAAAAGCACTTGTATGCAAAATAATCGCGATAATCCGCGTAAGCTTTGCCAATTTTTCACACACCCACCTCAATGTTTGGCGAAATTATAGAGCAATCAATAGGCGGACGCAATCCTTAACTCAGACTTATAAGATTAAAAATTACTTTAAATTTTCTTGACAGATTTTCAATCGAAACTATAGTATGGCTAATTAACACATGAGACAATACACTCGTTGAGTGAGGATATTGCATGAAAAAAAGGGTTGTTATTACTGGCATGGGGATTGCATCATCCATAGGCAATGGGATTGATGCCTTCTGGCAAGCAGCAACCCAAGGAAAATGTGGCATCAATCGAATCAAATCGTACGATCCATCTCCTTATACCACACAAATCGCCGCTGAAATCGAGAACCTATGTCTCGACCACTTACCTCAATTTGATAAGCCCAAACGCTATCCGAAAGTTGCTCAATATGCTTTATATTGCGCCCACGATGCCATTGCTCAAGCAGGCCTCACGTCAGTAGAATTGGCCTCAGCTGCAACCTACATCGGAACAAGCCTTGGCGGAAGTCCAGAATTAGAAGGCGCCTATAAAACGTTTTATACTGAAAATTGGCGTAAAATTCCGGCACTTACTGTCATACGCGGCATGCCTAATTCAATTGCCAATCACGTTGCAATCGCTTATGGTCTTGGCGGTCCAAACTCAACCATTTCCAATGCCTGCGTTTCTTCAGCCGAAGCCATCGGTAATGCTTATCAGCAAATATCACAAGGAAAATTAGCTCTAGCCTTGTGTGGAGGCACTGAATCACTGGTCTGGGAAACCATCATGGCGGCGTGGTGTAAATTGCGCGTCATGTCAACCCAAAATGAAACACCAAGTATTGCTTGTCGCCCATTTGATAAAACCCGTGATGGGATGGTTATGGCTGATGGAGCAGGAATACTCATTCTTGAAGATCTCGGTCATGCTCAAGCTCGCGGGGCCAAAATATATGGTGAAATTATCGGGTTTGGTGCAAGTTGCGATGCTTACCACGTCACTGCACCGCACACTGAGGGACAATCCCGTGCAATCTTTTCTGCACTCAATGATGCTCGGCTAACCGCTGGTGACATTCATTATATCAGTGCTCACGGAACAGGAACGACACTTAACGACCAGGTCGAAACCGAAACTATCAAAAAGGTTTTTGGTGACCGTGCTTATGCCATCCCAATCACGGCGCAAAAGGCAATGACTGGACATGCAATCGGCGCCGCCGGCGTCATGGAAATTATTGCGACAGTTTTGAGCCTACAACAAGGCATTCTCCTCCCTACGATTAACCTCCATCATCCTGACCCACATTGTGATTTAGACTATGTCGCCAATCAAGCCAGAAAAGTAGATATTGATATTGCATTATCCAACCATTTTGCATTTGGCGGTGCAAATGCTGCACTTATTTTAAAAAGATATTAACGCTATAATACAAAATAAAACTCCATAGAGAACCGTTTTCATGAACATATCGCTTAAAGAAATTTCAAAATTAATCAATGGCACCGTGATTGGCGATGATTCAATCACCATCGCCGCACTTTCTCCCATCGATGATGTCTCCCAAGATGCGCTTATTTTTGCAGAGGGGGCAGATAACATCAAACGCGCGGAGCAGTCAATTGCTGCAGCAGTTCTAGTGAGTCATAAACATGAATTACTGACAAAACCTCAGCTCCTTGTTGCCAACCCATTTCAAACGTTTATTCAACTCTTAAGTCATTTTTATCCACCACAACAGCCCATTCTAGGTATTCACCCAACTGCAATTATCGCAGACGATGTTAAACTTGGAAACAATATCTCTATTGGCCCTTATGTTGTTATTTATCCAGGCAGTGTCATTGGAGACGATGTTGTCATTAAAAGCCATGTTCATATTGGCCATCATGTTAGCATCGGGTCAAACACGACGTTACACCCTCACGTCACCATTTATGATAATTGTATACTCGGAAACTCCGTCTGTGTTCATGCATCTACCGTGATTGGTAGCGATGGTTTTGGTTACACTTTAGCGGATGGGCAACACATGAAAGTTCCCCATGTCGGCAATGTTACGATAGGCGACCACGTTGAAATTGGTGCAAACACGGTGATTGATCGTGCAACAATTGGAGCAACAATCATCGGCGAAGGTACTAAAATAGATAATCTTGTGCAAATCGCACATTCAGTAAAACTAGGCAAGCATAATATTCTTTGTGCATTCACAGGAATTGCTGGCAGTACAACTAGTGGCAACCATGTTATTTTTGCCGCGAATGTCGGCGTCAGCGACCATGTACGCATTGATGATGGGGTGATTTTGGGTGCACGTGCAGGTGTTCCGCCCAAAAAACACTTAAGACAAGGCAATATCTATTTAGGAAACCCTGCTCGTCCTCGAGAAAAGGCCATTGAGCAAGAACTTGCTTCGACGCGCATTCCTATTATCAGAAAACACTTAAAAGAATTACAAGAGAAAGTCGCAGAGTTAACTGAGCGCCTTGATTCTGAAAAAGCGGAATAAATCAAAATGAAAACACCGCTGGTTCTCATCGATGGCTCGTCCTACTTCTTTCGTGCTTTTCATGCACTCCCGCCGTTAACGAATAGCAAAGGCCAGCCCACGGGCGCCATCTATGGTGTCGTTAATATGGTGAAACGACTGATCAAAGATTATAAACCAGAACAGCTGATCATCATATTTGACGCCGAGGGAAAGACTTTTCGTGATGAATGGTACCCTGCGTACAAGGCTACACGTTCGGCGACACCACCCGAATTACGTAGCCAATTTCAACCTTTAATTTCTATTATCAAAGCCATGGGCATTCCTGTGATGATCATCGATGGTGTCGAAGCAGATGATGTCATTGGCTCTTTAGTTCATCAAGCTTGCGAGAAACAGATACCTGTTCTTGTGTCAACCAGTGATAAAGATATTGCTCAATTAGTGAATGACCAGGTGACTCTCATTAATACCATGACGCAACAAATTCTTGATGAAGATGGTGTTTTTAAAAAGTTTGGGATCAAACCACAGCAAATGATTGATTATCTCACTCTGACTGGAGATGCTTCTGATAATATCCCTGGTGTTACCAAATGTGGCCCCAAAACTGCAGTTAAATGGCTGACTGAGTATCAGACACTAGACAACCTGATCGCACACGCGCATGAAATTAAAGGTAAAATTGGTGAATATTTACGTGCATGTATTCCTAATTTAGATTTATCTAAACGACTTGTGACCATTAAAACTGACTTAGAATTACCCCTCAAGCTAGAAGAATTATCAATCCAACCCCCAGACCATCAAGAGTTACTTAAATGGGCAACAGAACTCGAATTTAAAGCTTGGTCGAAAGAATGGTCAAATGCAACACCTCCCTCTGCAGCTCCCGCCCCAAAAAAAAGTAAAATGATACAAAAAGAACAAGAATTATCTGAAGCCTTAAAGTCACTAAACAATACAAACAAATTTAGTTTTTATATTGACCCGACTGAACAAAAACTTTTTTTTGCATTAAATACAACAATATCTATTTGTATTGATCTCAAGGCTTTTGAAGAGTCGCTCTTTACCCAATTAAAGCCAGTTTTTGAAAATCATCAAATTCAAAAAATCGGCCACAATTTGAAACAAAGCTTCGCATGGTTACAAACAAAGAATATCCAACTCCAGGGGCAATTATTCGATGTCATGCTAGAGTCTTACGTCTTAAATAGTACTGCAGGGCGTCATGATTTAAATACGCTCATCAACACTTACATACCCACAAGTTCTGCTGATATAGCGGCAATGATCTACCAACTGCATGAGATATTTTTTCCAAATTTATCTGAAACACTACAAGCCGTTTTTTATACCCTCGAAATGCCGCTTATCCCCATCCTTGCCGAGATGGAGTCTTATGGGGTGTTGATTGATTTTGAACAACTTGCCAGTCAAGGCAAACGGCTTGTTGAAAAAATCAAGATGTTAGAACAAGAAGCCTATCAACTCGCTGGACATGCTTTTAATTTAAACTCACCGAAACAGCTCTTAGAAATACTCTATAATGAGCAAAAACTGCCCATTCTTGCTAAAACACCAACAGGACAGCCATCCACAGGCGAGTCGGTTCTCCAAGAGCTGGCTTTTCAATACCGGCTACCTGCGGTTCTTTTAGAGTATATAAGTTTAAGTAAATTAATTTCAACATATATCGACGCCCTGCCAAAAAGAATGAACGCCCACACCCAACGCGTGCATACCTCATACAATCAAGCAATCACGGCCACCGGGCGCTTGTCTTCCAGCGATCCAAATTTACAAAATATTCCGATAAGAAATGCTGAAGGACGCTTAATTCGCAAAGCATTTATTGCCCCGAAACATCATGTATTAATGACAGCTGATTATTCGCAAATTGAATTGCGAATCATGGCACACCTGTCACACGATCCTCAGTTGCAATATGCATTTGCTAAAGGCTGGGACATCCACACAGCAACAGCCAGTGAAATATTTTCAGTACCACTTGATGCCGTTGACCAAGAACAACGCCGGCGTGCAAAAGCAGTCAATTTTGGGCTAATATACGGCATGTCATCATTTGGTTTGGCCAAACAACTAGGGATTGATCGAAAAGATGCAGAGCGCTACATCGATATCTATTTCGAACGCTACCCAGGGGTACTGGCCTATATGCGACGCACCCGGCAACAAGCTCAACAACAAGGTTATGTTGAAACTCTGTTTGGTCGACGCTTATACGTTCCTGAAATTAAGTCTGTCAATAAAATACGTCAAAAAGCGGCAGAACGCATGGCAATTAACGCCCCAATGCAGGGAACTGCTGCAGATATCATTAAAAAAGCCATGATAGACATTGCCGTATGGCAAAAAACAAGCTTACAACAACCAGTCCATATGGTGATGCAAGTTCATGATGAGCTGGTCTTTGAAGTTCCTGAAACGGAGATTGATAATGTCAAAATCACAATCCGTGGACTGATGGAAAAAACAGTAACCCTGAATGTCCCCCTACTTGTTTCTATTGGCATCGGTAATAACTGGGATGAAGCGCATTAGGTAATGCTCACGATTTCATTCTCTTTAGCCACTAAAACTCGATCAGCCAAACGCTTGGCAAAGATCCCATTTTCAACCACACCTGGAATTTGTTTAATCAGATTTTCCATATGACTAAGATAAGTCAAATCAAGCCCGTGTACATCAATGATAATATTGCCAGAGTCCGTTACAGAACCTTCACGATAAACAGGTTGCCCACCTAATTTAAGCAATTCACGACCGACTAAGCTACGGGCAATTGGCAACACTTCAACTGCCACCGGAAATTGACCGAGATGACTCACCCATTTTGACTCATCAACAATGCAAATAAACTCTTTGGCTGAAGTTGCAAGAATTTTTTCACAGGTTAATGCACCCCCGCCGCCTTTAATCATGGCACGATCAACAGTCACTTCATCAGCCCCGTCAATATACAAAGCCAAAGAGCCGACTGTCGTCAATGCAAATACCGGAATGTTATGATTTTTTAAACGTTGGGCAGTGTCTTTAGAACTGGCCACACAACCATCGATACGATGTTTAATTTTGGCTAACTCATCAATAAAATAATTAACTGTCGAACCAGTCCCAACGCCAATGATGGTATGCCCATCAATGTAATTTAGAGCTTCACAGGCAACTTTTAATTTTAAATTATTTTGAGAAGAGTGCTTCATTCATGGTGACTTATGCATAAAAAAAGCAATCAGTTAATGATTGCTTTTTTAGTAGATAAAATAGATTAGCTAAAGTTGTACTGGATACCAAACAAAACAGAGTTCATTGTTGGGTTATTCAGTGAGAGTACCAAGTCAGATACTTGAACAGTGTTTGTGGCAAGGTTTACTTCAGGCGAATATACTTCCAACTTTCCACCAAAAGCGTGCATCCAAGCTGCTGTTACCGACCAATTATCAGTCACATGGTATGAGCCGCCTAACCTAATTTCGGGCATTGCTTGAGCAATGTTCGTATTCAGAGCAGTCAGCGCACCTGGTGTAAAATCAGGCTGACGTCGGTTCCCCTGCAACAGTTGATTTGGGTTAACCGCAACATGCATTCTTGTATTATCGATTAAAGCCCCTGCTTTAAAAAATACATCGTATTTAGGTTGGTTGTAAATTAACCCGGCTAATAAATCAAGACCATATTGATCGAAATTTGCTTGAATCACATTAGGTGGAGGAATCACCTGAGCCCCGTTAGAAACCACAAAGCGAGGTTCAATGACCGTATGATCAAAATAAGCCAAACCACCTTCTGCACTCAATAAAAAGTTTTTATAAATGGGACGCATGACACCTAAGGCTAATCGTCCTCCCCAGCCTTGAGTCTCTACATGAGATCGGATGTCTGCCAAATTTGGTACGCTAACACTATATCCACCAACTTGTGGCCAAGTATAACCAGCTTCACCTGCTACGAAAGGCCTAAAAAAAGCTTCGGAGTCAATGGGCCCCATCTCTCCAGCATACAAAGCTGAACTCGATGCAGCCGCTAGCAATGTTAAAAGAATCTTATTCCGCATAAATATCTCCATATTTTTATTATTATCAACCATAACATCCAATTTATGATTGCGTCACTCCTTTACAAAAGAGCGCCTTTCATTTTGGATCAATCTAATTGGACTCATTGCCATTATGAACTTAATATTTTATCTTGTCTAGCTTGCTGTTTTCTTAAATTATAGAAATTTTATTATTCGTTTCACATAAAATCAATGTGATTTTATGTGCTCAAAAAGTATTGTTTTATGTCAAAAATTATGCTAGATTTATAATTTTGCACTTTATATCTGTTGGATGTTTCTATGAATTATGTTCGACCTTTCGCTGTCGATAAAGAAAATTTCTTTAAAAATATACCGAAAGGGCCTAGTCAAATAGGAAAAGAAGCCTTGAATCACTCACATAGTTTCTTAGAAAAAAACTCTATTTCAATTGAACAAGAGTTCATCGATTTACAAAAAGCATTACTTGAAAACAATGATCCTGAGCAAAAAGATTTATGGTTTTATTGCTATTACTGCTGCATCATGCTTTCTGTTTATTATGATGAAGAACATTATAACAGTTCGGGTCAACATCAAAAATATGTGGATTTAGCGCAGAAAATTGAAACATATCTTCGCAGTGGGGTTTATCCTAAAGAAAAAATATTGACCTGGAAAGTACAGTTATACAACGATATAAACGATCTTCTTTCAACACCTTTGCATTTATCTAAAATTCGCAACTTGCTTGGATTTGCAAATGCTTATCGTATTGCTTTTACCTTTTCTAGACTCACGAATCAAGCGTTTTTTAATGCCTTAAGTCAAGTATTCAATTTACCACTTGATATCGATGAGTTGCACAAAAGAATCAATCAACCGACTGCTGTATTTCGTGCACTCAGTGTCGGGCTTTTCCTGGCACGTTTGCTCGTTAATACCAGCTTAATCATCAAACACACATTCTTCCCTACCTCAGGAGAAGCCGAACTTGGTATGTCTCAGCGTTTTTATCAAGAAATCACCAAACGCTATCCACAATTACTCAATGATCTCGTTTGGGCGTTGATTAACGGTCTCACCAACTATGCGGAATTTTTTAAAATCCCAGGATCCACCGCAAATACACTTTTATGTATATTCTTGGTATTCGATATGGTATTGCTCACCTATCGCATGCATGCAGCAGAGCAAAACCTTACGTTAAAGCTACGCGAATACTTGAGCGAACAAACGCTATTACTCAAGAGTGGTGGCAAAGCACAACAAAGACTTGAGTATCTTAATCAGCAAATTGCTTCACTTAGAATTAAAATAGAAACCACGCGGTATAATTTTAATACAAATATCACAGCAGCTACAATCATTTTTTTTGGCTTCTCAACCTCATTATTAGTAACTATGCCGTTACTCCTCTGTGCCAGTTATTTTACGATTGTTTTGGGAACAGCTTTGTATCTCTCTGCCGATGCCTATAGTGAATATAAAGAAAAACAACTCGTAGAAGAAAGTTTAAAATTTATAGGAAAAAATACTCAAACAGCAAAAGCAAATACTCAGTCAGCTTGGCATGAATTTGCAACAACCATCACCAAAAATACAGTGATGCCAATAATCATCATGGCAACCTTAGCCGTCTGTTGGCAAGCCGCTTTAGCGCTGATTATTTTGAGTATTGCTTATGAATATGCAACAAAGTATCACAAAACTCATCAAAACCATGGAGGAGGTGCTATTGAAAACGCACAGTTTGCTCCATAAAAAAACACATCAAAAAAAACGTACATCTTGCTGAATTTTATTGTTTTTCGTCTTATACTGAAATTATGAAAGCATATGATTGAGGGAGACGAGAGACATGGATACTCAGGATTTTTTGGACAGCTACACGCGACGATATGCCGAAAATAAAGAAGAAGAGATGAGTCTAAATGAATATTTAGAGCTCTGCCGCAATGATCCTTCTGCCTATGCAAACCCTGCCGAACGTCTACTCATGGCCATTGGGGAACCAGAAATGGTCGACACACGCCATGACCCTGTGTTATCTCGAATTTTTTCCAATAAAATTATTCCTCGTTACCCAGTATTTAAAGACTTCTTTGGCATGGAAGAGCCTATCGAACAAATTGTAGGATTCTTAAAACACGCGGCACAAGGTTTAGAAGAAACAAAACAGGTGCTTTATCTCTTAGGTCCTGTGGGAGGTGGTAAATCATCTCTTGCTGAAAAGTTGAAAGATCTTATGGAGAAAACTCCCTTTTACGCAATTAAAGGCTCTCCGGTATTTGACTCCCCCCTCTCTCTATTTAATTATGTTGAAGATGCAGCGATTCTCAACGAACGCTACGGGATTCCAGAACGATGCATTCGTTATATATTATCGCCTTGGGCGGTTAAACGTTTACATGAGTACAACGGGGACATTAATCAGTTCCGGATCATAAAAATCAAACCGTCTCGACTAAAACAAATTGCCTTAGCTAAAACCGAACCAGGCGATGAAAATAACCAAGATATTTCTTCTCTTGTCGGCAAAATTGACATTCGAAAATTAGAAGCATTTTCCCAAGATGACCCAGACGCTTATAGTTATTCAGGCGGATTATGTCGGGCAAACCGTGGTTTACTTGAGTTTGTTGAAATGTTTAAGGCGCCGATTAAAGTCTTGCATCCCCTGCTAACTGCAACTCAAGAAGGCAATTATAACGCCACAGAAGGACTGTCCTCCATTCCTTTCGAAGGTATTATTTTAGCCCACTCCAATGAATCAGAATGGCAATCATTTCGAAATAATAAAAATAACGAAGCATTCATTGATAGGATTAATATCGTCAAAGTCCCCTATTGTCTCAGGGTTTCAGAAGAAATTAAAATTTATCAAAAATTAATTGATAATAGCTCACTCAGTCATGCCCCCTGCGCCCCCGGAACATTAAATATGCTCGCTCAGTTTTCTGTTCTGACAAGGTTAAAAGATCCACAAAATTCAAGTACTTACTCAAAACTTCGCGTATATAACGGTGAAAGTTTAAAAGATACTGATCCTAAGGCTAAATCATATCAAGAATATCGTGATCAGGGTGGTGTTGATGAAGGCATGACTGGTATTTCCACACGCTTTGCCTTCAAGATATTATCTAAAGTGTTTAATTTCGATTTAAGTGAAATTGCTGCTAACCCTGTGCACTTACTTTATGTCCTGGAGCGTCAAATCGAACAAGAACAACTTCCACAAGAAATCCATGAAAAATATCTCACTTTTATCAAAGAGTTTTTATCACCAAAATATATAGAATTTATTGGCAAAGAAATTCAAACTGCATATTTAGAGTCCTATTCTGAATATGGACAAAATATTTTTGATCGCTACATTACTTATGCTGATTTTTGGATTCAAGACCAAGATTATCG
This sequence comes from Legionella genomosp. 1, assembly GCA_945901145.1. Classification (GTDB taxonomy): domain Bacteria; phylum Pseudomonadota; class Gammaproteobacteria; order Legionellales; family Legionellaceae; genus JAGVJT01. Next base: position 14,709 of record CAMDJY010000005.1, read on the forward strand.
CGACCCTGACACAGGAGAAATTTTTGATAGAGCCGCGCTCAATACGGATCTAGAAAAAATTGAGAAACCTGCAGGTATTTCCAATCCTAAAGACTTCCGTAATGAAGTTGTCAATTTTGTATTACGCGCGCGAGCCAATAATAATGGCAAAAATCCTCGATGGAATAGTTACGAGAAACTCAAATCTGTGATAGAAAAAAAGATGTTTACCAATACCGAAGACTTGCTACCTGTGATTTCTTTTAATGCAAAATCAACAGAAGAGGACAAGAAAAAACATGCTGAATTTATTGCACGAATGATGGACAAAGGCTATACCGCAAAACAAGTTCGTTTACTCTGTGAATGGTATCTACGTGTACGTAAATCACAATAAAAACAGGTTAGGTTAGGATATGAGTCAATTCATAGACCGGCGGCAAAATGCAGGTAAAAAAAGTACTGTGAACCGTCAGCGGTTTTTGCGACGCTATAAAAATCAAATCAAAGAAGCTGTTGCCAATGCTATTGGTAAACGCAGCATCACTGAAATTGATCGTGGCGAACAAATTATTATTCCGAGCAAAGATCTTGCTGAACCACATTTTACCCGAGGAAAAGGGGGGCATGTTGAGCGGATATTACCCGGCAATGACGAGTATCTTGCAGGCGATCACATCAAACGACCACCGCAAGACGATCAATCAGGCAGTGGCGGCAACGCGAGTAACCAAGGTGAAGGCAGTGATGATTTTATTTTTAGTTTAACCCGTGAAGAGTTTTTAGAATTATATTTTGATGAGCTTGAACTCCCAGATCTCATTAAGAAAGAGCTCTCCCAAATCAATACGTCTAAAACCATACGTGCTGGTTTCAAAACTACCGGCATCCCAACCAATATCAATATTCTGCGCTCAATGCGCCAAGCAACAGGTCGACGCACCGCGCTTGCAGCCCCTTATAAGCGTGAACTAAAAAAAACTGAAGCGTTGTTGGCTGTGCTTAACGCATGCCCCGTTCCTGATGAAATGGAGCGCTTAAAACTTGAAGAAGAGATCGCATTTTTAAAGAAAAAAATTAAAGCGCTGCCATTTATCGATACCATAGACTTACGCTACAACAACCGCATTCGTATCCCCGCCCCCTCAACTCAAGCTGTCATGTTTTGTATTATGGACGTGTCTGGCTCAATGGATGAAGCTAAAAAAGAAATTGCAAAACGCTTTTTTATTCTACTCTATCTGTTTTTAACTAAAAATTATCAAAAAATCGAATTAGTATTTATCAGACACCATACATCAGCCAAGGA
>CAMDJY010000006.1 GCA_945901145.1 Legionella genomosp. 1
ATTGTTCAACGCGAGTGAGATCCGTATTTGAGGTAAAGTTTTGAACAAACATTTGCCCATCGGTACGTCCAACCGCTGATATAAAATCATTATTTGCCAACGCAGCGCCAACCTCGGCTGGCGTGATGCCATAGCCTGCGAGTTTAACGGGATCTAACCAAGCGCGTAATGCAAAGGTTTGATTACCGACAATTTCAGCTTTTTGTACGCCATTGACTGCTTGAAGTTTTGGTTGCACCACACGAATGATGTAATCCGTAATTTTATTAATGGGGATATCTTTACCATAAAAGCCAATATACATCGAGTCAATCGTTTGTCCAACAGACACTGTAATCACCGGTTGTTGTGAGTTTTTTGGTAGCTGGTTTAGGACTGCATTGACTTTGGTGTTGATATCTGACAATGCTTGCAGCGCATCATAATTTAACAGCAAGTTTACGGTAATCGTACTGGTATTTTCAGTACTGGTGGAGGTCATATAATCAATGCCATTCGCTTGCGCGATGGAGTTTTCTAGTGGCGTGGTAATAAATCCAGCAACGACGGTCGGATTTGCGCCTGTATACGTAGTTGATATAGTCACAATGGCATTTTCAGTATATGGGTATTGCATGACTGATAACGATCCGATTGAACGTAAACCCATGGCTAAAAGAAATAAACTAATGACCGTGGCCAGGACTGGTCGTTTGATAAAAAGATCGGTAAAGGCCATGCTAAGAGTCCTTGGTTATCGTTCTATGTCCTGTGGCGCGGCATTATCACTGGGTTGTATCGTATTGTTGATGACAATGGTGCTGCCATTTCTGAGTTTGAGTTGACCACTGGTGACAATTTCATCCCCAGCTTTTAAGCCTTTTAATACGGCAATTTGGTCACCACGCGTCTCTCCTAAGGTCACAAATACTTGTTGAACGGTCAATGTTGGTGGCGTTTGTTTGACGACATAAGCAATATCACCATAAGGGTTAAAACTAATGGCTGATTGTGGCACAGTGAGGAATTGCTGTGATTGATTGGTCTCTACGGTTACATGGACAAACATTCCGGGTTTTAACAGATGGTTTGGGTTTAATAAAGTTGCTTCTACTTGAACATTGCGTGTTTCGGTATCGACAATCGGTTCAATAGTGGTGATACTGCCTTGAAAGTTTTGATGCGGAAACGTGTTGGTGGAGATGTTGACTTTTTGTTCAGTTTTGAGTTCAGCGAGGGTTTGTTGTGGCAGATAAAAATCAACATAAATAGGATCTAATGCTTGTAACGTCGTAATTTTATCACCGACATTTAAGTATTGACCCAAATTAATATTGCGAATCCCTAGATACCCTGAAAACGGTGCGTGGATCATTTTTTTAGCGACAATTGCCGCTTGTTCTTCAACCTGCCCTTGTAAATTTTTGAGGTTCCATGCATCACCATCGACCGTTTGTTGGCTGACAGCATGCACTTTAAATTGTGCCTGATCGCGCTGATAGGTGACTTTCGCCAGCTCAACTTGTGCTTGTAATGCATGTAACTTCCCAAGTTCTTCATCGGCATTTAATTCGACGAGTAATTGATTTTGAGTGGCCTCACTGCCTGGGGTAAAGTGGATGGCTTTGACCATACCGGCGAGTTCTGTGGTGACATTGACACCGACTTTAGCTCTGAGACTACCGACTGCTTGTAGGGTTGATTGCCAATCTGATGTCACAACTTTTGTTGTTGAAACGGTGGCTGCATGTTGTTGCATGGAAGCATAAAATTTTTTTATCATAACAGCTTGTATGCCTTTCCAAGCAAAAATTAGTCCAAATAATACGCTAACGCCGATGAGCATAAAGACCATAGGTTTTGTGAACAGGGCTTTAATATTCATGGCTTTAAGATTTATGATAGACATTCTTGTTGACACCCAGGTTTATTCCACCAACCACCGCCTAAAGACTGAAATAATGCGACGGTATCATTTAATCGTCCTGCTTGTGCCTGAATCCGATTAATCATAGCTTGCTGATATTGATGTTGTGCATTGAGTAAATTTATATAAGTTGTGCCTCCGAGTCTATATTGAGATAGCGTTAATTTCAGTGCTTTGCTTGCTGCCTGCTCCGCCCGTGCTTGTGCTTGTAGGGTGCGTGCGTCGGTTTCTAATGCCCGCAAGGTGTCGGCTACGTCTCTAAATGCGTTCAATACAGTTTGTCGATATTGTGCTTCTGCTTGTTTGAAGGCATCGATTTTCCCGCGACGTGCAGCGAATAATGCACCACCTTTAAAAATAGTTTGGCTGACCTGAATTAATCCATCCCAGACCAGATTGTGCGGTGTAAATAAATTAAGAAATGAGGTGTTAATCCAACCGTAAGCGCCAGTGATGGTGAATTGGGGAAGTAAATTCGCTGTAGCCACACCAATTTGTGCACAGGCGGCATGAATCAATGCTTCAGATGCGCGAATATCGGGTCGTTGTTTCACGAGATTGGAAGGCAAGCTTACCGGAATATTTTCCGGAAGATGCAATGCATTGAGATTAATTTGCGGCAATGGCCCATCAGGAAACGCGCCAACGAGTGCGGAGAGTGTATGTTGCGCTTGAGCTAAGCTTTTTTGTAAAGGCGGTAGTGATGCTTTTGTTTGTTCAAGGGTGGTTTTTTGGGTCAGTACATCTGCTTCCGAAATCCCGCCTAATCGATATTGTTGATTTAAAATATTGAGTACATTTTGTTCTACATGAATTAATTCGTCTGTGGCTTGAATCTGGTCTTGATACGAAGCAATATTGATTGCACTGGTCACAATATTCGCGGTGAGTGTCATGTACGCGGCAATCAGCTGAAATTGTTGATAATCGACTTGTGCCCGAAGTGATTCTAACTCACGTCGAGCGCCGCCAAAGACATCAAACGTATAAGAAATGGTGAGTGTTGGATTCACGAGATTAAATGTAAACTCGCGGTTATCAACACCAATGGCAACGAGTGAGTAGCGTTGACGTTGTGCCGTATTGATGGTTTGAATATTCGGGAGAAAGGCGCTACCAATTTGAATATTGACATTTTCTTGTGCTTGCTGCAAAGCTGCGATCGCTGATGCTAAACTAGGACTATTGGCTAGACCAGTTTGGATAAGCTGATTAATTTGGGGCGAGTGAAACAGCTCCCACCAAAGAAGCGGGATATCTTCATTATTGACAAAAGTTTGCGCATTACCTCCTGCGCTTTGGCTGTGTACGGTTTTTTTAGGCAGAGGAATTTCTGTCAGTCGTTTGACGTCTGGGGGTGGGGGTGTATGAAAATCAGGGCCCACCATACATGCACTTAAACTCATAGTATATAAAAAAATGAGAAAGCGACGTATGACGGACCGCTGCGCGCCCATCAAAGTGCTTGTTCCTTTGTTGGGTTTTTTAAAGCCTGATAATAGGCCAGCGCTTGATGACGGGCGACGTCATGTTGCACGATGGGTTTTGGATAATCCCTGCCCAGCACGCATCCACTGGTCAGTTCAGGAACCCATTGACGAATATAGGTTTCATCGGGATCAAATTTTTCGCTTTGCAGGACAGGATTAAAAATACGAAAATAAGGTGCAGCATCAGCGCCACATCCAGCAACCCATTGCCAACTTGCGCTATTATTTGCGAGATCGGCATCGACTAACGTATCAAAAAACCAATCAGCGCCCAAGCGCCAATCGATGAATAAGTCCTTGGTAAGAAATGACGCGACAATCATGCGCACACGATTATGCATGTAGCCCGTCGCCCATAATTCGCGCATGCCGGCATCAATAATTGGATAACCTGTGAGGCCTTGTTGCCAAAGTTTGAGTGCTTTTTCGTCGATATGCCATGGAAAATGGTTGAATTCCTTTCTGAAGTTTTCCTGTGGTAGTGTCGGGACATGGTAGAGCAAATGTGTGGAAAATTCTCGCCAACCAAGTTCTGACAGAAAATGGTCTGCTGAAGGCCAATCACAATTTGGATTTAATTTGGTAAATGCTACTGCACGCCAAATGCTCCATGGCGAAATTTCTCCAAAATGTAGATGTGGTGATAGTCTTGATGTTGCTTGTTTTGCCGGGATATTGCGATTGGTTTTGTAATTGGTGAGATGATGTTCGATGAATTGCTGCAATTTTTCTTGCGCGCCAAGCTCTCCGGGTTGCCAATATTCAGGAAATCGAGCGGCCCAATTAGGATGTTTGGGCAGTAGATTCCAAGTCATGATGGACTCACTGAATATTTCTACTTTTTGAGTTTGGTGCATGGGTTTAATCTGATACGCACTCGGCGTTGGCTTTGAACTTATGGTTTTTAGGCAATTTTTCCAAAAAGGCGTGAAGACTTTAAAATATTCGCCTTGTTGATTAAGAATAGTCCAGGGTTCGTTTAATAGGCTCGCATTAAAACTTGTGACTTGGATATTTTGTTCTAAGAGCTTTGATTTTAATAACGTATCACGTTGAATAGCTTGAGGTTCATAACAGCGATTCCAATAGACGTTGGTGATCGACAATTGGTTGATAATCTCAGCGACGATCTGCAGTGGATCACCTTGGCGTAAGATTAAATTTAAACCATATTTTTGCAAAGATTGGTTGAGTGCCAATAAACTATGATGCAGCCACCACTGTTGTGCTCGGCCGAGCACACTGGTTTTGGGGTCATAGACATAGAGTGGAATCACGACTTCGTGTTCGGTGCAGGCCGTCATCAACGCAGGATTATCAGCGACTCTAAGATCTTGTCTAAACCATACTAATGCAATATTCACGGGTGTCTTAAAGATGTGGAGGAAGTTTAATCATGAATTAATTGATGTTAGCAATCAAGTAGTTTTGGCCCATGATTGTTATATCCGCTAATCACGATAATGCTCGGTATATTGTTCCAATAATGCTCTAATCATTGTTTGATAACGGGTATGATGTTTCTTTGCTGCTTTTTTGAAAAATTCAATACTTTCTTTAGTGAGTGCAAGCGTTACTTTTACCGTTTCCTCTCGCATGACCAATTTTGCAGGAGGAGGTAGAAAATCATCAATTAATTTAAGATCTCCAATCGGTTCATTTGTATACTCAATTTTTCTCTTTTTCATATTTTTGTTCATCCCACTCAAAAGTAATATTCATTTAGTATAGACCAAGACCATATAGTTATCCATATTTAAATATGGTATTTAAGATAATACCTGGCCGGCGTATTATCTTAAATATAAAATCAGTAAATTTTTCCAAAATGCAAATGCGGTTAGCGTATGGATGGTGCTTGTTTTGCAGTTGGCCAGAAATTTGTGATTTATTTATATTTAACTTGGCAATTATAGTGTTTTTGTGATATAAATATACACAATAATATATTTTGTTGCTGGGGAAAACTAATCATGCCTTTACTTACCGAAAACTCCTTAAAACTGACTGGCGAACTTATTGAAACATACAATAATGGAAATTTTTCAACAACTTTTAATGTAAGTGAGCAGTTTCCTCTTGAGTTTACAAACGAACAATATCTACTGACTGACGTGTCTGAGGGTATCCAGCAGCAACAGCAGCAACAGCAGCAACAACAACAGCAACAGCAGCAACAGCAGCAACAGCAGCAACAGCAGCAGCAACAGCGGTCAGATTTCAAAGGCGATAAAAGCAATCTGATAAATCGTTACAATATCCAGACAAAAAAGGAGTGTGTAACTCTATGGAACCATTCTCAACCAAACCAACCCCTAATACTACAAAATAAAAATTTGAAAGAATTATTCTCGCTTTTTGTTGGGAGTGATCAAGATGACGCTCGTAAAAAGATTATTCGCCATTTTACGTTCGAAGCATTTAAACAACTCATAGAGCATGCGAGTGAGTTTCAATTTGCGATTCCTCAAGATCCTGGTGTAGAAGGTAAAAATGAAGATGATATCGATTTTAAAGATAATTTGCCTGAAGGTTTTTTTATAGAGTATCTTGAAGATCAGTCTTTGGTTTTATGTTTCGATGCAAATCGAATTCGTCATGATGACACTAACCCTTTTTCAATGATCCTGTATCGAAAACCTGAGTTGCCAGTAGTTTCCATAGTTGAACAAGAATTTTTGGTTCAGGATTTTGTGAAAACATTGAATAAGAAACAATTAAAAGCTTTTGCAAGAATACCCGATTCAGGCAAGCAGCAACTGATTGACTTAGTCCATTTGATTCAACAATCACCTAATAATTCTTTTTTTGACACATGGCGCGCAGGTCTTGACTGTTCTCAAAACTGGTCAGAATTTTTAGTATTCGATGAAGTGAATGCCGTCTTGAGCAGCTTAAGCTCTTTGAGAGATTCACCTTCTGCAACAAAGGCGTGGTTGTCTTTGGTTCTAAGTCATACAAAAGCTACAGGACATATGCAATATGCAGCACTTTGGAAAGCATTTAAAGCCATCTTAGAATACACACAATCAAAATCATTGACGATTGATTACAGTCAATGGATTGAATATATGACAAAACAACAACACCTACACGGTGTTGTCTTATGTGGTCGTCTTTATCAACTGTTGAAGCTCGCGGAATTGCTGCCCGAAACATCCCTGGTACAGCAATCTATTTTTAATAATTTTGCAGCAATTGATTGGCGGCGAAATGGTTTGTACTACGCTGCGATTGATTCTAACCGATACTTTTTAAATTTGAGTTCTAAATCGGGCTTAAGCAATTTTGAACCCACCATTGGTTCTAACGGGTCTGAACTTGAGGTTGATTACCGAACGGATTGGTATGCTAGAACGATTGTTACAGCGCCTATGGAACATGCAATGCGTTACGCTCAAACTCACCTTGAGTTAAAATATAGTGAGCAAGAATTGCACTATCAAATGCTGCAAAAATGTAGAGGATTACTTGGTGATTCAGCTTCTACTCAAACAGAATCTGATTATTTTCGACTTGCAACGTTTTGCATGGCACACGGACAAGATGATGCTCAAAGTATCATGGTGACCATTGATGCAGGTGAATATCCGTCGGCTGAAGATTACTCTCAGGAGTTACATCAAATCAATGCAGCATATTCTCCTTTTGATCCTGTACACATAAAATTTAAAGATATCAAAACTTATTTAACATACAGACGAAATTGCCCAGACTCAGGTGATATTAAAGATCATGAACCTAATGCAATTGGACGTGCTCTAAGGGCGCTACGTCGTTTAAAATGGTCAGATAATAACATTGAAGTACAACTCAAAGCACTGATGCACCCGCAAGCTCCAAGGCTTTGGCTGACTGTATGTCCTTGGTTATCTCCAGAGCATGGTTTGGAGGTTAATAGCTCCTATGCAACAGCCAAAAAAACATTTGAAGATAAACATGCTGATAATCTTACGCAGTTTGATTTGGAAGGAAACCCTACAAAAGAAAACAAGTCATCTCAAAAAATTATTAGCTCGGTAGAACTATGTTTGAAATTTTATCACAAACAATTACAGTCGATTGATTTTGAAAAAAATAATTATTTTCCTGATAAAGACGACTTTATCAAATTTTATAAAGAATTATTTGAGACTAGATTTCAACCTACCAATTCAGATACTAAAACTCGTAATTTGCGTAGAGAAGCTATTAACGACTTGATCAAGCAAGGAATGGTAATCACCCGCTCAGATTATTGTAGGTGTTTTACACAAAAAGAGATATCTCACGGGCTTAATGACTTTAATCTTTATTCTACGTATTTTAAACAAGAAAATGAAGCCTTATGTAAGCGATTTATAGTAGATCATCTTGCTGCTGAAGACCATGAGGCAGCAATTGAGGATTTAAAAGATTTATTAAGATTTTTTGCAAAAATAAATAATAAAGAACATTTTAATGAATTAGGTGCTGTCTTGGGTGTCCTCTTAGACGAAGCAAAACCTGATAAACGCTACCATGTGTCTCAACTCTACAAAAGATTAACACGGCTTTTCGATGATAGAAAATGGGATTGGGCTCAACATTTTCCTTTGGAAGTTCTAAAATTATTGATCAAGTTTGATAATAATTCTCTCTTAAATAGTAATATGGAGGACTTAGAGGGCGAATTAGGTGGAGATATTCGCTGGTTCATAACAAAAACAATTTCGCCTTTCCTTTATATTTATTCGGTCAGCGATTACGTAAGAGCTCGGATGATGGAGCAGCTACACTATAGTTTCAACGTTTCGACACTTGGCTTAGAAGATCCAATCAAATTTTTAAAACAAGGTACCCCAAATTGTTTAATCTATCCGCTCACTCGCATAATTGACAATCAAGAAGTTAGGGATAGATTAATAAAGGAATTAGCATCAGAGCACGAACTTCATAATGGTCTCAAAAATTTGGAGAATGATTATCATTTTCGCCAGATGATTCATTGCAGTTTTGCTAAGTACATCGAATACTATATCGACGAAGCTTATGTTCAACGTTTTCCTGAAAATACGTTTGCGGATAGATTGTGGAAAAAAAATCTTGCCTTTTTGTTTGAACGCATGCGTCAAGGTTATTTTATTAACCGCTACAACAAACATCCGAATTTTGATTCCATTTATGCATTAAATTGCCAAAACACTCGCAACTTTACTGATGTTGATCGTTTGGTCGCGATAATTTTGATTCAAATTATGCCAATAAGAAAGCAAGACTATAATGAAGAACTTTTCTTGAAGATAAAAAAACAGTTACATACATTCGAACCAGAAGATTTAGAGAAATTAATTGATTATTATGATACCTATTCTACGGTGCCGGATACATTCGAATTGCATGAATTATTGTTTTCTTTTTCAGACGCATTTTCTTTAATTCAAGCATTTAAGACCCAACGTGTTCAGAAGACTCTTCAAGATCAAAACTATACATTCAAGAATATTGATTTAAATGACAAAGATTTTCAACGTATCTTTGGGGCGCTTAAAAGTAAACGAGATAATAATAACCCAGAGCAGCGTGATCTGGATGAACAGACAAAACATAACTTAATTTCGGACTTCAATGAGATTCAGCGGATAGGAAAAACTTTGACTCATCTAGATGATGAGCAATTAAAAACGGGTGTGCTCGACCTAAGAAAAAAATTACCAGAAAATCTATTGCCACTTCTGGCTTATATGCGTCAAATTATGTTACGAACCCAATACAAGCTATTAAACGATCTCCAACTTTTGGCTTTGATTTATGTCGCACGGCATGATGACGAAAGTTTGATTTTGCAGATTCAAACTGGCGAGGGTAAAAGTTTAATTAGTTTAATGCGTAGCGCGTATCTCGCTTTAACAGGCAAGATTGTTGATGTTTTTAGTGCTAAAGAAAGCTTACCAGAACGTGATTATCCTGTTGCGGTGCCTGTTCTGAATAATATGGGTATCACTCGTCACGGATTAATTTATGCAAACTCTCCAGTCGATACTTATCATGATGAAATAATCGATGGCATTGGTGCAGTCAACTATTCTACTGCTGGGCAACTGTATTTATCCATTGCAGAGCCTACGTGGAAAAACAAGCGAAATTTTAAACTTGATAAAACGAATCGAGTAGCATATCTTGATGAAATTGATTATATTTTACTTGATAACGATGTACAGATTGTTTATGCCGCTGGAGGAAATGATGGTCGTGAAAACCCTGATGTTTGGGTTTATGAAGCGGTTTTAAGTTATTATAACCATCCTACAACTTCTTTTATCAAAGATTCATCCGGAAGAATTCTTATTCAAGCAAATATACATTTGAAAGAATTATGTGATGTATTGATAACAGAAGCAGTGAAGACATCTCGCTTCGATTCTTCATTTTATAAGACCTATCTACAGGCAAATTCAGGCATAGACCAAAATAAACGTGATGAACATTTAGTATTTTTAATGTCTGCTGCTCATAAAGCGCATGGCATGCAAAAGGGTCGTAATTACTCGATTTCTAAGCAAACGAGAAAAATTATTGATCATAATGGTGTTAAATATGATGCTCCGACCTCTTTTGCGCAGGTCATGATTGAGAATCAAATTATCCATGGCGCAACTTACAGCAATTTGGTTCATCAATTTCTTCATGTCAAATTAAACCTTGAAGCAAGACAAAAAGGTGAAGAATCTAATTTTTGGGTTGATCCAGTGAGTCAAGCAGCCCTATCATCCAACGTCAATTATATGATGAAGCACTGGTATGGAAAGATAGAAGGAGTCACGGCAACTGCAGGAAGTAAGTCAGAAATGGCTGTTTATCAAGAATACAATATCACACGGGCTATCAAATTTCCTCGGTATAGAGAAACTAAAAGTAAGCACCATGCACCGATTTATTGTGGCACAAAATTGCCTGAAAATAGCAATATTGTCACCTGGAAAGATCGCATTGAGCAAGCAGAAGCTGAGCAAGTTCTTCAAATTGTAAATGAAATCAAAGAATCTTATAAGGCAAAACGTCCAGTATTAATTACTTGTGATGACGATATTGTAACTGCACGATTATCAGAAAAAATCTCAACACAATTATCGCAAGCATATCCCGATATTTGGTGTCATTTACAAAGAGAAGGATTATTTATTAAAGACACAAATGACACGGGGATTACTGAAAATCAAGTTGTTCCTCAAGCCGGCCGAGCGCGCGCAGTTACGATCAGTGCGCGCATGGGACGAGGTACCGATATTCAACCGGAATCAGAATTAGGTTTACTTGTTATTGGTACAAATGTCACGCATCCACGCACGCGTAAACAACAAAACGGTCGACAGGGACGCAATGGCCAACCAGGTGAGTGTAAGGAAATTATTAATTATGTTCAAGTATGCTATGAGGTCGAAAGTTTTATTAAAGACCCAAAATTGAAACAACGGTTGTACGAAATTTATAATCAAGAAGCTGAGCATCTTAAAATAAAATTAAATAAACATAAGAACGCCCAATCTTCTAAATTAATTTGGAAAGAAATAGATAAAGATTCTAAAATACGACAATGTTATCTTGACACTCGTTCAGTTCATGCATTACAAGCTCAATTGACGCAAGTCAATAAAAAAAATGAACGTCAAAAAGAACAAATAGTCTCAGAGTATTCAGGTGTTATTTTTGAGATATTACGTAGTAATAACGAAACAGGCGCAGACTCAAGCGCACTCAAAGATGCGTGGATAGATTGCTTATTTCATATAACAGAAGATTGGCACAATCGATTTCAAAGCGCCAAATCTGAACAAGATGCTTTTAACGTTTTCAAAAACAAGACTGAAGAACGTTGGAAGAGTTTTTTGCAAAATCATAATCTGACACCTGCTAAAACGGGTCAAGTGTTGAATGAATTATTGACTAAAGTGGAGACTCAAGATAGTCAAAATTTAATTATTGGAGAAGCTCCCGCTTTAACAACAGACATGTGGATTGATTTATTAAATTCACCAGATTTATCGCAACATCTAGAAACTGCTTTTACTCGCACAAGTTCTGAAACGATGGTTGAACTATTAAAAAATCCTCAAGTGATTTTACATGAAAGCTTTATTAATGGTTTAATGAATGCAGAAATTTGTACTGATGAGATCCGTCATTTATTAATTTCACGGTTATATCTAAATAAAGTTGATAATTTTATTAACTTTAATCAGACGGTTTTAACGTTAATTCGAGGATGCACAGATTTAAACACACTTTTAATAATACTTGATGTTTTAAAGAATCCTGTTGAAAAAGACGTGTTTCAACACGTATTAGATAAAGCGAATGAAGAGAATGCAAACCAATTGTTACCACTTTTAGCAAGTAAAAATTCCGATGAAGTATCACTCGTACAACTGATTAATAAAGTAAATACCCTTGATACTGAATGCAAAACTGCTTTGCATCATTTTACGCAAAGCATTCAAGATAAACTCAAGAGGTTACGGTCAGATCATTTTACTTCTCAAGTTACTTTGAATTTAACTGACCAACCTATTGATGCACCACGCACAGAAACTGATGAGCTTGATAAAGAACCTGTTGTTCTATCAGTTATCACGCCGGAGCTACAGAATACAGAAAAACCAAAAGAAGAAAAGATTTTAAATACGTTCAATCAAAAGCAGAAAGTTCCAGGAGTGTCTGCAATTACTCGGAATTTAATTGACAAACCTATTGATGCACCACGCACAGAAACAAATAAGCCTGTTAAAGAACCTTTTGTTCCACCAGCTATCACGCCGGAGCAAGAGAATACATATATACCAAAAGAAAAAACAAAAGAGAGGCCTATACCTGTTATCAATAAAAATATAGTGGAAGTTGTTAATCGATTTGTGGATCATCTTGAAAGAATAAAGCTTAAGAAATTTAAGCCTTTAATTAATCAATTACAAGAGTTTAGTCGTCAATATTTAGCGGGAACTATAACTTTAGAGAATTATAAAGCTGGTTGCATGGAAGCAGTAGCTGCTTGTAAGACAGATTTATCTCAGGCTGCACAACGAAGTTTAACTTTTTGGGAACATATTTCTGAAGCGTTAAGGGCGTTTTTTAATGTCCTTGATAACATAGTCAGTTCATTTTCATCAAAAACTATGGCTGAAACTTATAATCCACTAGCACGATCGCTCGTGGGTAGAAATCACTTCTTTATCGAGCCCGATAGAAAAACGGAACTCAATCAAGCGATGGATGCGTTTGACAGAGAACTCGGTCGGTTAGATGGGTTTAATAACGATGGGGTTGGCCGTCCTAAATAGACTAATTGTAAAATTTTACTTGTGGTTTACGTGATTTTTAGTTAGAATCGCACGTTCAAGACTGGTGAGCCCAGATAGTTCGGAGTTAATTAATGAAGACATTTAGTGCCAAATCACACGAAGTTAAGCGTGATTGGTTGATTATCGATGCGACTGATAAAGTCCTTGGTCGTTTAGCGACTGAAATTGCACGCCGTTTGCGTGGTAAACATAAAGCTGAATATACACCTCATGTTGATACAGGTGATTATATTATCGTCACGAATGCTGAAAAAGTGATGGTGACTGGTCGTAAGTTTAAAGAAAAAACTTATTACAATCATTCTGGGTTTCCAGGTGGTATTAAGTCTATTTCTTTTGAGAAACTACAGAAAAAAGATCCAACACGTATTATTGAGCGCGCAGTGAAAGGCATGCTTCCCAAAAATCCATTGGGTCGAGATATGTATCGCAAATTGAAAGTATATGCCGGCACAGAACATCCACATGTCGCACAGCAACCCCAGCAATTAGAGATAGAGGAATAAGTATTATGGCAGAAACGCAGCAATACTATGGGACTGGTCGTAGAAAAAGTTCATCTGCGCGTGTTTTTATTCGCCGAGGTAAAGGTGAAGTCATCGTAAATAAACGTCCTTTAGAAGAATATTTTGGACGTGAAACATCATGTATGTTAATTAGACAACCCTTAGAAACAGTTGATATGTTGTCACAGTTTGATATTTATGCAACTGTTGTTGGTGGTGGCATTGCAGGTCAAGCAGGTGCGATTCGTTTAGGTATTGCCCGTGCGTTAGTTGCTTATGATGAAATTGACATTGATGCAGATGCTGAAGCTAATCCTGATTCTTTTCGTAGAAAACTTCGTGCCCGTGGTTTGTTGACACGTGACTCACGACGTGTAGAACGTAAAAAAGTCGGTTTACACAAAGCACGTCGCGCCACACAATACTCAAAACGTTAATTCTCTGTACGAGTCGATGTCAGATATGCTGACTCGGCTCGCGATAGTAAGTCTTTGTATTACGAAATTCTGTTTTTTTTAAACAACCCCCCCCTTTATAAGAAATTTATGCTATAATGCTGCAATAATTCTGACTCATAACTGCGAGGAAAAGTTGATGGCTATTATTGCAAAACGTACGATTATGTCGTTATATTCAGACAGTGATGATATTTACAGTCACCAAGTTCGAATCGTGTTAGCGGAAAAAGGGGTCAATGTTGAAATTTTATCTGTCAAGAAAAATGAACCAACAGAGGTTTTGTTGGGCATTAATCCTTATGGTACGGTGCCAACGCTCGTTGATCGAGAACTAGTATTATACGAAGCGCGGATTATTATGGAATATTTAGATGAGCGATTTCCACATCCCCCTTTATTACCTGTTTATCCGGTTGCGCGCGCTGAAACACGCAAAATGATGCATCGTATCGAACATGATTGGTATTCTTTAATGGTACGCATTTATCAGCAGGATGATGCTGAGCAAGCACGTCAGTTATTATCCGATAGTTTAAAAGGCCTTGAACCTGTTTTCTTAGACAAACCGTATTTTTTAAGTGATGAATATTCATTACTTGATTGTGCACTGGCGCCTTTATTATGGCGATTGCCACAGCTTGGCATTGAAATTTCTAAAGAAGCACCTGGATTACAAGCGTATATGCAGCGCTTATTTAAGCGTGAATCGTTCCAAGCAAGTTTAACTGATGCTGAGAGGCAGCTAAGGGCCGCATAACGATGAATATGACTTCGAACAAACCTTATCTTATTCGCGCAATCTATGATTGGATTGTAGATAATGATTTAACCCCTTATATTTTAGTCAATGCTGAGTATCATGGGGTTGAAGTTCCTCAAGAGTATGTCAATGGTGGACGTATTATTTTAAATATTTCTCCTAAGTCTTGTCGTGGGTTACACCTTGATAATGATCGCATTATCTTTACGACCCGGTTTTCTGGGCAAACGATGCAGCTTTTCATTCATCCCGGTGCAGTGCTTGCCATCTATGCTAAAGAAAATGGTCGGGGCATGGAGTTTGGGGAAGATTATGATCCGCCTCCAAAAGAATCAGATGAATCTAGCGGCGCTGGTTCGCGAGGACGCGGCAAACCCGTTTTAAAATTGGTCGAGTAAATGGCGGAGTTGCAGCTTTCGTTTGTTTTGCATGATGAAAACGAAACAGAAGATATTGCGAAACGAATCGCAGCGTCGTGTCTGATGCCTTTGGTTGTTACTTTTGGTGGCCAGTTAGGCGTAGGCAAAACAACTTTAATTCGTTTTATGCTGCGGGCTTTGGGTGTGTCAGGTGCGATTAAAAGTCCTACGTTTTCTTTAGTTGAAAGCTATATGATACCTTCTGCGGTCACAATTCACCATTTTGATCTCTATCGTATTGCTGATGAAGCTGAGCTAGACTATATTGGATTTCGTGATTATTTCTCGACGAATACACTCTGTTGTATAGAATGGCCTGAACGCGCGCCTCATGTTTTATCATTAGTTGATCTGCATTGTTCATTGGCCATCACAGACCAAGCGCATCGAATATTAACGATTTCTGCAAAAAGTGCAAATGGATTGATCTGTCTTTCAAAGTTAGTGGGGTCGCATGCGTAAAATTGTCTTTGGGTTGTTTGTAATGACTATCAGTGCCTTATCTTATGCGTCAACCTTAACTGGCTTGATTGCACATAATCAAGCGAATGGTCGGGCATCAATTGATTGTCGATTGTCTGGTCCGTTTCATTACCGTACGTTTACCTTAAACAACCCAGATCGCGTTGTTATTGATTTTACCAATACGACTACACGTTTATCATCTTCTGCTCTGAATATTAAAGAATCAGGGATTATTCAACACATTCGTCAGGGAATTCCCACGCCGAATGTATTACGTATTGTTCTTGACACACGTACTGCAGCAATCTCGCAGGTAAGTAAAAGCGCAACAGGGTTACATATTAGTTTGGCACCTAAATCCGGCGTTCAACAAGCACAGTACAAGCCGGCCCCAGTTGTGCAACCGAAGCTGCAACCGAAGCAACCTCAATTTCAGCCTCAAAGCTTGCATCCTAAACCAGTCGAGCCACCCGCCCCTGTGACCAGAGTCAATATTGGTGGGTATCGGAATATTATGGTCGTTTTAGACCCCGGACATGGC
>CAMDJY010000007.1 GCA_945901145.1 Legionella genomosp. 1
ATCAGATAAAGCTTGTGTTTTAACCGCTACACCGCCAGGCCCATCGCGAACAATGATATAAATCAAACAAGTTAATACTGCCCCAAAGATGATAGTCATTGATAATACATAATTTAAACCCATGGTCGATGCAAGTTTTGTTACCTTAACTTCGCCATAAACCACACCCAGCATGCTCAAAGTTGTCACAAGCCCCGTTACCAGGGAAAAATATCGACGAGGCAACCAGTGGACTGCAAGTGAAAGTACCCCAACAAAAGCAAATGATGAACCAAAACCAACTAAAAATCGCCCAGTGCCAGCAATAGCAAGGTGTCCCGAAAAACTAAACATGAACGAGCCGAGGGTACAGCAAACACATGCGAAGGTAAGTAAACGCCTCGGACCAAAACGATCCATCAACATGCCCACAGGAACTTGCATAGGTGAATATGCAAAATAATAGAGAGCTGCGATCTGACCAAAAGTTGCAGCTGATATGTTCCCGTAGGCCTCACTCAATTCCCCCTGAAGGGCACCCGGAATAATTCTTAGCACGAACTCATAACAGTAAAAAAACGCACCTATTGTACAAAATATCGCACCAAACACACATTGTTTAGGGCTGATTACGTTCTGCATGCGCATGCGTTTCCTTTAGAAAAAATGTAAGAACTGCAGCCAGAACAATCCCCAACGGAATAATTGATAGAGCCAGCTGATAATCATGAGCAGAATACAATTGACGGATCGTCTCAGTATTCATGAATGTCTTTGCCAAGACAGTGGTTTGATGTGCGCGATAACTCCAGTCTAATAAATGTCCAATTAGAGGTTGTAACAGCATCGCTCCAAGCATGACCAACATATTCGTCATTGCAATTGCCGTTCCAGCTGCTTCTTGCGGACTTAATTCACGACCAACTGCAAAGACAATCGCTTGGACACTATAAAACAAACCTAAGAAAAACATTAAAAAGTTTAGCTCTTTGGCTGAAAGTCCTGGAACATACAAAACAATCATCATTATAATTGCAGCCATCAGTGCACCAATAAACATAGGTAACTTACGACGTCTTAGATAATCGGAGATCCAACCCATCACTGGAGCTCCGACCATAAAACCTAAAAATAAACAAGAGTTGGCTATTTGTGCATCCGATGCAGTTAAGTGATGCGCATGTTGTAGATATGGAATACCCCAAAGCTCAGCAAAAACAGTGGTTGGCAGATACACCAAGCACCCATAAATACCATTAATCCATATTTGTGGATTAGCTGCAATTATCCTCAAGTCATAAAACGCACGTTTAAAACTATGAATCGTACCACCATCTTCTTCTAAATGTCTTTTTTTATCATGTATGCCAAACCACAAAATTAGAGTTAAGCCCACCCCAAATAGTGCAGAATAATTAACAGCTTTTTGCCATCCAATTAAGGCCACTAAATGTCCTAATAAATTATCCCCGAGCATAGCACCTAAAGTCCCTAAAGCACTGGCCAATCCAGCAACCATACCAAGTTTGTCTTCAGGCAACCACAGGGTCGCTAATTTCAATACACCAACAAAAGCAAATGCAGAGCCAAACCCGACTAGAAAACGACCCGCAGCGGCGACGCTTACCATTGTCGTACCAGCAAACAACCACGTCCCAATCACACAAATTGCACACGCGAATGTAAGCAAACGACGCGGTCCAAAACGATCCATTAAAATACCAACAGGGAGTTGTAGCGGCACATAAGCGTAATAATAAAATGCAGATAAAAATCCAAAACCTGTTGCAGACAAGCTGAAATGATCTCTTAAAGCATGTTCCATCACGCTGGGTGTAATTCTTAACAAATACTCATAAGCATAAAACACAGCCCCTAAGGCACAAATAAGCCAAGCAATCACTGTGATGTTTTTATGAGATACCATAAATTCTCCTGAAGGGTTATCCAGCCACGAACGATTTAATCTAAAGTAATACGATTAACACCACTAGCAATCGCTGCATTCATCACAGCGAAAGGAACACAAACTCTTAATCTAGGATCAATTGGCTTTGGTAAAATGTACTCTGAACCAAATTCCCAGTGGGTCACCCCAGGGTAATTAATCCGAACTTCTTCTGGAGCAGGCTCATGCACTAAAGATCTAATTGCCTCAACCGCAGCCATTTGCATGGACTGATTGATACAAGTCGCGCGTATATCAAGCGCTCCTCGAAAAATATAAGGGAAACAAAGAACATTATTGACTTGGTTTGGATAATCACTGCGTCCTGTAGCGATAATTAAGTCGCTGCAAATAGCTCGTGCAAGCTCTGGTTTTATTTCAGGATTAGGATTAGACAAAGCGAAAATGATTGGCTTTGGCGCCATGAGTTTCAATAAATCTGCATTTAACAAATCTGGTTTCGCAACACCAATAAAAACATCTGCGTCAACCATAGCATCAGCCAAAGTTCGGGCATTCGTAGTGGAAGCAAATGCAAATTTATAGGGATTAAGGTCCTCGCGTCCGGTATGAATGACTCCGTTGGTATCTAGCAACAGCATATTGGCTTTATCAGCGCCTAATGCTGTCAAGAGCCTCATTGAAGCAATCCCAGCAGCACCTGCACCAATACACACAATTTTTACGTCTGAAAGTTTTTTTTGCTGTAATTCTAAAGCATTCAATAAACCTGCTGCAACCACAATGGCGGTCCCATGTTGATCATCATGAAACACAGGAATATTCAGCTGCTCAATGAGTGATTGCTCGATTTCAAAACACTCTGGTGCTTTTATGTCTTCTAGGTTGATGCCACCGAAAGTAGGCGCAATTGCTTTAGCTGTAGCAATAAATGCTTGAGGATCACGTGCATCCACCTCAATGTCAAAAACGTCTATCCCGGCAAACTGTTTAAATAAAACAGCTTTACCTTCCATGACTGGCTTACTTGCTAATGGCCCTCTATCCCCTATGCCAAGTATCGCCGTACCATTAGTCATCACAGCGACCAGATTACCTTTGGCAGTGTATTTGTACACATCATCAGGATTATTTGCTATCGCTAATACTGGTTCAGCAACCCCTGGGCTGTAGGCAAGAGATAAATCTTCTTGTGAATTTGTTGCTTTAGTCAGCTGAATCGAAAGCTTTCCTGGTGTAGGAAAAGCGTGATAATCCAGGGCGCGTTGCTCAAATGTGTCATGATTTGACATAATTCTCTCTTATCAGGGGGTGCAACTAGATTTTGATGAAACTGGGTAAAGCATTAAGCACTGATTGGTTTTATAATCAATGCTTAGATTTATAACGATCACGAAACTTCTGAACTCGTCCGCCTGTGTCAACTAATTTTTGCTGCCCTGTATAGAAAGGATGGCACTCTGAGCACACTTCAATGTTTAAATCATGACACAAGGTCGACTGTGTTTCAAATGTATGACCACAACTACAAGTCACTTTAACAGCTTCATACTGCGGATGAACTGACGCCTTCATATTAACTACTCTCTAAAATATGGATAAAATGTTTAAGCCCAACTCTTGCGAATCAGCAACAAAAAGGCGATTCTATCATGGATGTCACAAACGTCAAGTCTAATTATCTCTGCTTAATTATCTGCTACGTCATAAATGCAAACCTAAAACTTATGATGTATAATTAAAGTACAAATAGACTTATTAAGGAAATTTCATGACATTTTATGACAAATTAAACGACATAGAAAAATTAAATATATCGTTTTCTGAAAAAATCATGCTCTTAAAGAGCATCATCCTTGATGTAACGAACGAATTAGACGCAAGAGATCAGAACATGCATCCGGAAATTGATCATGATTTAGCTAAAAAACTCTCTGTTGCCACAGAAATTCTTAGAAAACTTGAAAATCAACACAACGATCTCGATATTTGCAATCAAATAAGAAATGACGAAATCATCAGAGACAGCTCAGAAGGTTCACCAGAGATTGATAGTATCAAGGATATATGCGGTGTTCCCAAACGCTAGACTCCATTCAATATCGAATGCTTCCGAGCGAATACGAAGTAGATCACTATGCCTAAAATAAACCAAATAATAAATCGCCAAATCGTGAACCAAGGCAAGTTGAAGATCAAATACAAGCAACTTATGATACCTAAAATTGGTGTATAAGGCATAAATGGCGTTTTAAACGGACGGGGTAATTTAGGCTGAAAATAGCGTAAAAGCAATACCCCAGAGCACACCAAAATAAAGGCAAATAAAGTTCCAATATTCACGAGATCTGCTAAAGTCTGAATGGGCAGTAAGCCAGCAGCTAATCCAACGACCAAGGCACAAAGCAAAATAATACGAATAGGTGTTTGCGTTTTAGAATTAACAGCGGAAAAAAATCGTGGTAATAAACCATCACGTGCCATGGCAAAAAAAATACGGCTTAATCCATAAAAAAGCACTAAAATCACCGTGCTTAAACCAGCTATAGCGCCAACACTAATCAAACCAGCCGTGGTTTTATATCCAATTAAAATAAGAGCATAACTAATAGGAGATGCAACATTTAATTGTTGATAGGATACAATACCTGTTAATAAGCCCGATACTAAAATATAAAGAATCGTTGAAACCAAAAGCGATCCAACAATCCCAATGGGCAAACTTCGTTGTGGATTAATTGCCTCTTCTGCCGACGTCGAAACAGCATCAAAACCAAGATATGCAAAAAAAATCAAAGATGCTCCCTGCGCGACACCAACCCATCCAAATGGCATAAATGGCGTCCAATTTTTGGGGTCCATATGAGCGGCCGCAATGACAATAAATAAACCAATTACCAATAATTTGAAAACAACGATCATATTATTCATTCGTTTACTGGCTTCAACCCCTAGCATCAACAATCCAGCTAAAAAAATAATAATTAAAACGGCAAGAAAATTCACTTCTAGACCTGCAAAAGGGGCTCTTAGAAAGAAATACGGCTTTGGAATATTCAGTGCAAATAAGAAATCATTCACATAACTCCCCCAACCTACTGCAACTGCTGCAATTGAAATGGCGTACTCAAGCAACAAATCCCATCCAACAATCCAAGCTATGATTTCACCAAAACCCACAAACGCGTAGCCATAAGCACTGCCACAACCCCCAATACTTGCTGCCAGTTCTGCGTAAGCTAAAGCTGAAAACAAACAAGCAAAGCCAGCAATAACATATGATAAAATAATTGCAGGACCTGCTTTCATTGCAGCAGCAACCCCTGTAATCACAAAAATTCCTGCACCAATAATGGCACCAATTCCCATCAAAGTTAAATCAAAAGCTGACAAACATCTCAATAAATCTTTAGATGTTTGGGCAACATGCTCAATTGATTTTTTTCGTAGTAAGTCCATATTTATCAACAAACCCTATTCAGCTGCCAATTGTTTTAAAATATCGCTGACATCAGCTTGTATGGCTTGTTCTGCAAGCTCATGGAGCACCGACTCTGGAACAAAACCAGAATCAGAATAAATAGCAATACCCTCTTTAAAAACCATCAAATGAGGAACTGATTGAATATGCAAAGCTTCAGCTAATGCTGCTTCTTTTTCAATATCAATTGCAGCAAAAACAATATTTTTATATTTTTGTGCGACTTGTTCATATACATGAGCAAACTGCCGACAAGGGGCGCACCATTGTGCCCAAAAATCTACAAACATAATGATAGGCTTGGCTAAGAAAGCTTCGAACTCATCGGCTGTTAATGCTTGCACCCCATCACGTTGAACCATCATTCCCCCTGAGGTAATATTGCTAAAAGAATCTGTTTAAAAATCGCATCAACATCGCCTGTGCCATGAATACGGTGAAATTGAGGTGCACGATCGGACGTTTGAGACCAATTTTGATAATAATCTACCAAAGGTTTGGTCTGTTGACGATACACTTCTAGCCGATTTCGAATAATTTCTTCACGATCATCATCTCTCAAAATCAAAGGCTCCCCGGTGATATCATCCAAGCCTTCACGTTTTGGGGGTTGATAAATCAGATGATAAACCCGACCAGATCCTAAATGAATACGACGACCTGTAATACGTCGTACAATTTCTTCATCATCTACGGCAATTTCGATCACATGATCTAATGCTATAGATGTCTCTTTCAATGCTTCTGCTTGGGTAATGGTTCGTGGGAATCCATCTAATAAAAATCCATTTTGACAATCTGCTTGAACCAAACGTTCTTTGACTAATTCATTTATAATATCATCTGAAACAAGATGGCCTGCATCCATGATTTTTTTAGCATTTAAACCTAATGGATGACCTGCTGAAATTGCTGAACGTAACATATCACCCGTAGAAATTTGCGGTATTTTAAAATATTCAGTAAGCCGGATGGCCTGCGTGCCTTTCCCCGCACCTGGCCCGCCTAACAACATTATTCGCATCATTTTTAAATAACTCCTTGCCTTAAATAACAACTACAACCCAAATCGATACCAAGAACCGTTCGCAAAAGTATGTTGACATCGCTTCAACTGCGCTTGATAGATTTGCGAGCGCGTTTGGACCTTACGCGCAACCTGCATTAACCAGGGCTTGCGCAAATACGTTTTTTTCATATATCCACCAATTCCCTCATGGTAAGCTAAATAAAGCTCACGTGGATCTTGCGGTGAAATTAGAGCTTTACGCCGCGCTTCTGACGCATACCAGCCAATGAAATTTACCCCATCCTTAAAGCTTTCTCTTGATGCCAAAAAATCACCCGTGGAACGTTTATATAAATACCAAGTACTATCCAACGCTTGAGAGTATCCATAAGCAGTAGAAATAGGTTTCCAAGGAATAAACCATAAGATTTTTTTACGCGGTGGCGTCGCCTGTGCATCAAATTTTGACTCTTGATGCATAATAGCCATTTGCACCGGAACAGGAACATGCCATCGATGTTCAACCCCTTTAGAATCTCGATACCACTGCGGATATTGTTTGAAAATACCACAAATATTATTGACATCACGAGGCGGTGGTGTCACACATCCAAAAAGCAGTAAAAATACCCCAACCCATAAAATATTCTGGATACTATGTCGCATACCCTATCTTCCTGAATCACAATCGGCTATTAGTAGCATACATCATGATCATCGACAATATTTTGCATAGATGTATTTTGAATTTGCTCTAACATCTAGGACTTTGAGGTTTAACAGCCACAACTCGCGCATCAGACTGATCGATTTCTATTCTTTTCATGTATTATATTTAAAAATTGTTCTAAAGATAAAATGCCTAAATCAACACCTTGCTGAGTTCTGACGGAAACACACCGTGTTTCTACCTCTCGATCCCCCACCACGAGCAAGTAAGGGATACATTGCAAAGTATGTTCGCGAATTTTTGAACCAATTTTTTCATTTTTTAAATCTGCTTGAACACGAATTCCATGTTGCTTTAAAAAAGCGACAACTTCCTCGCTAAAATCTGCGGCTCTATGTGTAATATTCAACACAACAGCCTGAATCGGGGCAAGCCAAACTGGTAACTTTCCTGAGTAATTTTCAATTAAAATACCAATAAATCGTTCTAAAGACCCTAAAATGGCACGATGCAACATCACCGGTACTTTTTTACTACCATCCTCGGCAATATAAAAAGCTTCTAAACGTTCTGGTTGATTATAATCAACTTGTAAGGTACCGCATTGCCACATACGACCAATGGAATCTTTTAAATGAAATTCAATCTTAGGGCCATAAAAACCACCCTCTCCGGGCAATGTTTCAAACGCTAGTCCTGCGCGATGCATTGCTGCAGTTAAGGCATGCTCGGCCTTATCCCACGACGCCTCTGTCCCAATGCGCTTTTCTGGACGCAATGCTAATTTCACCACGACATCAGTAAATCCAAAATCTTTGTATACATCCAAAACTAATTGGATAAAATTAACGGCCTCATCTTGAATTTGCTCTTCAGTACAGAAAATATGAGCATCATCTTGTACTAATTGCCTTACGCGCATCAATCCATGCATCGCTCCAGATGATTCATTACGATGACAACACCCAAACTCCGCAAACCGTAAAGGCAATTCACGATAACTACGTAAACCTTGCTTAAATACTTGGACATGACATGGACAGTTCATGGGTTTAACAGCAAAATGCTTATCGTCGACATTGATTGAAAACATATCCTCACTAAACATATCCCAATGACCTGATTTTTTCCACAAATCAATATCAACAATCATTGGCGTAGAAATTTCTTGATAATTTTTTTCAGCAATCCGTTGACTAATATATTGCTTAATTTGCTGATAGATGATCCAGCCATTTGGATGCCAAAACACCATGCCGGGCGCTTCATCTTGAAAATGAAACAAATCTAAGTTTTTAGCAATTTTACGATGATCACGTTTTTCAGCTTCTTCTATTCGCGTGAGATATTCATCTAATTGTTTTTTGTTTGCCCAGGCAGTCCCATAAATACGCTGCAACATCTCATTTTTGGAATCTCCACGCCAATAAGCGCCTGCTAACTTAGTTAATTTAAAAGCTTTTAATCGACCGGTATTAGGCACATGAGGGCCACGGCATAAATCAATAAAATCGCCTTGCTGATAAATGCTTAAGGTCTCAGCAGTAGAAATACCTTCGATAATCTCTGCTTTATAGGCTTCACCAATGCCACGAAAAAATTGAATCGCCTCCTCCCGAGATATCTCTTGACGAGTCACTGCATAATCTTGCTGAACTAATTCATGCATTTTTTCTTCTATACGACTCAGATCCTCAGGTGTAAATGGCCGTTCAAAAGCAAAATCATAATAAAAACCATCATCAACCACGGGTCCAATGGTTACTTGCGCAGTTGGAAATAATAATTTTACAGCTTGCGCAAGCAAATGCGCTGTTGAATGACGAATGACTTCCAGAGCCGCCGGATCTTTTTCAGTGACAATGGAAATATGAGCGTCTGACTCAACTTGATAAGATGTATCAACAAGTTTACCATCTACTTTTCCTGCAATGGCTGCATGAAACAAACCTGACCCAATATTGGCAGCAATGTCCGCAATGGTCACAGGTTGTTGAAACTGTCTTTTACTTCCGTCAGGAAGAGTTATTTCAGGCATGAATTTATGAAGTGCTATATCAATGAAACAGAAAAACAATTTTATTGCTTAGAGCTTTATAAAACAAGCTAAAAATCGAATTATTAACGACCTTTTAATTACTTCAGGAGGGCCTGTGGAACTTAAATTTGTAAGTCATTACATCTCTCATCAGCCTGATGCTTCGGGTTTCATCACTTATTCTGCGGAAGAAAATGCAGTCTGGCACACCTTGTTTACCCGACAATTCCAGTTATTAGAAAATCGTGCTTGTCATGAATTCATTCAGGGACTTACCGAACTACAACTCGATGCAACCTCAATTCCTCAATTACCCAACATCAGCAAGCATCTGCAAAAAATATCTGGTTGGGAAGTTGCAGCAGTCCCTGCATTAATTTCAGCACGACAATTTTTTGAACTACTTGCAAATAAACGCTTTCCTGCCGCAACATTTATCAGGCATCGTGAATCATTAGATTATGTCAAAGAACCTGATATATTTCATGAAATTTTTGGTCATTGTCCAATGTTAACCAACACTGTCTATGCAAATTTCATCCACCAGTACGCCAATCAGGTTCTTAATTTGCCTGAAGCTCATTGGCCATTATTGCAACGACTGTTCTGGTTCACCGTCGAATTTGGCTTGATAAGAACCCCTGAAGGCATTCGGGCGTATGGTGGCGGCATTTTGTCATCTATTCGTGAAACGGTCTACAGCGTAGAAAGTGATATGCCTTTACGCGTAGACTTTAATCCAATTGCAGCATTACGAACACCCTATCGCATTGATCAATTGCAACCCGTTTATTTTGTCATTAATCATTATGACTCGCTCTATGCTTTGACTTATCATCTTCCTGAAATCATCAAAAAATCGCAAAAATTAGGCGAGTATCCACCGTTATTTGCAATTGATGAGAATAATCCTAATATTCATATTAATGCATGTTAATTAGTAAACTTTGCAAGCCTTCTCGATAGGTTGGATAGAGTAACTTCACCCCAAGCTCTTGCTTGATTTTAGCATTACTCACCCGACGATGCTGCGTATAGAATTCTTGCATTCGTGGCGAAAGTATCGCGTGTTCATATGCTATTTTCTCTGGTGCAGCAACATGAAGTAAGCGCGCGGCATAGGCATCAACTTCGTGGGCTGGAGCTGGTTCATCATCAGCGATATTATAAATTGACATAGGAGATGGATGTTGAATTGAAGCCACCAAAACAGCCGCAATATCGTCGACATGAATTCTTGAAAAAAAATGATTAGCTTTAAAAATCGTGTGTATTTGACCTTGAGCAATGCGAGTCAATGCGTTTCTTTGAGGCCCATAAATGCCTGCTATTCGAAAAATATGAAGCGGTAATTGATAATTTTTCGCCAAGTCAATCCAAGCAATTTCAGCATCTAAACGTAAAGCTCCCTGAGGACCAAGCGCCCTAGGAATCGACGATTCATTCACCCACTCACCCTGATGATCGCCATAAACACCTGTTGAGGAAAGATAACCTAACCATTGACATTGGGAAGCATATTTTTTTATCAATTCTCCAAAATGTAGAAGCACTGGATCACCCAAGTTGCTTGATGGCGGTGTACTGACAATAATATGCGTCACAGTACTGAGACTTTTTTCTGCATCAATCTTAGAAAAATCAATCAATTCAACTTTTTGTTCCTGTTGCAAAGCGCTAAATTTCTGACTGCGTGATGTCCCTATCGTATAAAAATCTAAAGCAGTTAAATGTTTTAATAAATAACTTGCCGTGTAACCAAAACCAAAAATCAACATTTTAGGTTGCACCATCTATTCCTCTTTTGCTAGCATATTCGTAATATAATCATTCTGAGAGATATCATCAAAAGAAAAATCACAAAACAACAAGCGATACGCATTCAAGAAAAACAAAAAATACATCGTGAGTACAGTATTCACCAAGAAACAACGCTCCATGAAGGACTGGTCATTTCCCGTTTTGGATCTCATGCAGAAATTGAGGAGCAACACGGAAAACGGATTCTTTGCAGCATAAAACCTAACATAGGTTCGATTGTTACTGGGGATCGGATAGTCTGGCAAGAAATAAACCAAGAACAAGGTATCATCATCAGCCAGTATCCACGCAATTCGGTGATTGCTCGGGTAGATGCACGTGGTCAGAGTAAGCCAATTGCTGCAAATATAACGCAAATCTGTATTGTCGTCGCGCCTAAACCCAAATTATCTTGGATCTTGCTAGATAGCTATTTAACTATGGCGACCCTACTCGCACTGAAAGCAACGATTGTACTCAACAAAGTTGATTTAGCATCAGCGACATTGTGCAAAGAACTTGAACACATTTATGCACCATTAAATTATAATATCTTACTCACAGGGTTACATCATCCTGAGAACGATCACACACTCAAACAGCAATTAGACCATCAGATAAGTATTTTTGTCGGGCAATCTGGGGTAGGAAAATCCTCTATTATTCGTCGTATTCTTCCCCACGAACACACAATTCAATCTGGGGCGCTGTCAGAGCACACACAGTTAGGACAACATACGACAAGTTTTACTAGACTTTATCATCTACCTTCTGGTGGTGCACTCATCGATTCACCTGGTATTCGAGAATTTAGCCTGGCAAATTTAAATACTCATGAAATTGCACAAGGTTTTATAGAATTCAAACCATGGATTGAACAATGTAAGTTTCGTAATTGCAATCACCAAAATACACCTGGATGTGCGATTTTCGAGGCAGTTATGCAAGGAACAATCTCACGACAACGCTATGAAAATTATGTTAGACTAAGTCAGCAGTTTGTAAAATAATTGTTTTTAGGATTAAACATGCGTCACTATTTTTCTTTTTCCCACATTACCGCTGGTTTTATCAGCGTACTAGTTGGTTTTACAAGCTCAGCAGTCATCGTCTTTCAGTCAGCAACCATGGCTGGCGCCAATGAAGCTGAAGTCAGTTCATGGCTGTTTGCTTTGGGCATGAGCATTGCAATGACCTGCATAGGACTCTCACTCTACTACCGCATGCCAATTTTAACCGGTTGGTCAACGCCAGGTGCCGCAGTGCTAGTCACCAGCCTTTCGGGCGTTTCGATGGAAGAAGCAACCGGCGCATTTATTTTTGCTGCACTATTAACTATTTTTTCTGGAATTACTGGTCTTTTTAAAAAACTAATTACACGCATTCCAAGTAGTTTAAGTTCGGCAATGCTTGCAGGGATTTTATTACATTTTGGCATGAATATTTTTACAGCTATGCAAGAGCAATTTACTTTAGTCTCCATGATGCTTATCACTTATTTAATCAGTAAACGTTTATTGCCGCGCTATAGTATTTTGCTTGTGCTCCTCGTTGGCGTGATTATTGCAACGCATGAAGGTTTATTTAATACAGAAGATCTGCACATGACTTTCTCCGCACCAATTTTAACGCTTCCGGTTTTCAATACCTCTACACTGATTAGTATTGGCATCCCTTTGTTTTTTGTAACCATGACATCGCAAAACCTTCCAGGCATGGCTGTTTTAAGCGCATCAGGTTATCAACCTCCGGTATCATCGATTGTCACTTGGACGGGTCTTTCAACTTTACTGTTTGCACCGTTTGGCTGCTATGCAGTTAATTTAGCCGCATTAAGTGCTGCTATATGCACGGGCAAAGAGGCAGATCATGACCACAGTAAACGCTATCGAGCGACAGTGTTTGCTGGTTTATGTTGGTTGATCATTGCATTATTTGGCTCAACAGTCGTCGCTTTCTTTTCGACATTTCCTCACGCATTAGTTTTAGCGATTGCAGGCTTAGCACTGATTGGAACAATTGGGTCAAGCCTCAAAAATGCACTTGATGAAGAAACTGAGCGCGAGCCAGCACTCATTACTTTGCTCATTTCATCTTCTGGGATAACATTATTTGGTGTCGGCGCAGCATTTTGGGGTATTATTGCAGGCACACTCGCGCTCGTTATATTAAATTGGCGTAAACGTAGTAAATTAGCGTTGCAAACAGCATGAAAATATTTAAATATGGATTATTGATTTTAAGTCTTTGTCAGTCTGTTATGGCAAATCCATCTATTAGCAACTGGACTGGACTCTATTCTGGGTTGAATCTGGGGTATCTCAAAGCAAGCTCGATACTTGATGCCTATAATGCTAATTTTTTAAATCAGTCATACGGCTCTTACCATCAAGATATGAATGATGATTCTTTTACCATCGGATTACAACTTGGCTTTCTTAAATCATTCCAACCTGGTTGGGTCATCGGCTTAGAAAGTGATTTTACTTATCCTGATACCAATGCAAAATTTAGCTTAAATGACCCAATTAATAACGCCTTCGATGCATTTCAACTACAAAACTATCTACAAGGCTCCGTGAGAATCAGAGCAGGCGTCGCAACCGGGCGTTTACTGCCTTATATGACTGCCGGTGCAAGTTTAGCTGGTATGGCGCTGCACTACAGAAACGAAACAGGAGATTATTATTCTAGAAGCAAGACTCAAATTGGTTCTACTGTTGGTACAGGCATAGAATATAAACTCATCAATCATCTATCTGGAAGAATCGAATATCTCTATACGTATTACAAAAATAGACTTACTATGGGAATAGCAAATATTGATGCTATCAATACATATGGCACTATCGGCGCGAACCTTTATACGAATACAGTTCGAGCGGCAATTAATTACCGTTTTTAAAATTCCAATCAAACGAAGCTTACTATGACAAATAAAATACAGATCAAGATATTTTTATTCTCTGCGTTTATATTTAATCAAGCGTACAGCGTGGATTTACAACCACCAACAACACTGAAAACCGCCCCATCAGGGAAACCAATCAATGCGCCTGGACAAAACAAAGAGTTCTTATGTATTCCTGGTGTCCCTGAAGATATAACCATCCAACAGACCAATAATTTCTGGCTTGATGGCCTAAATCTTATTATCTCTGAATATAGCACGGTTGCGGTTGAGGGCGATGTCTACAATGGTCCCTCTTTTTTTTATACAACACTCACAGAAACTGAGCGCCATTTTCATGGCAATGGCATACCAAACCATAAAACTGGTATTTATCCTGTACAAGAAGGCACAAAAGCCTATGCATATTATTCTACGGCACCTGCACAAGGCTATAGCAGCGCGGCAGAAATTCCGATTGAACCCTATAATCTAGATGTCATTGTCCCGCGCAATCCAATTTATTCAGAAACCCCCTACTGTATCAATCAACTTGTGGTTGGCATTGCTACACAAACAGGTTCGCGCTGGGACGCTAGTATTGCTTATTCTGATCGATGGGTAGATCCAATTGCTGCTCTGCCACTTGATGAGTGCTGGGGGCATCCTTATAACAAACAATATCATTATCACGGTTATTCATGGAAATGTTTCCCCAACCTCGGTAGCACACGACAACATTCACCACTCTTGGGCTATGCTTTAGATGGCTTTGGTATTTACGGACCTCGAGGTGATGGAGGAAAATTACTCACTAACAATGATCTTGATGCATGTCATGGACATATGGGCATCATTGATTGGGATGGAAATTTACAATATATGTACCACTACCACGTGAATGCTGAATTTCCCTATGGTCCTGGCTGCTTTAGAGGTCTGCCTGCACTCATCACGAGTTTTCAAGCCCTAGTACATGTTCATGGTGAACCTATTCCGCCTCACACTTAGTTAGAAGAGAGCCAATGAATTTGTCCAAACCGATTGACAACTAACTTGCCTATAAGCGTATGATTATTTTTTATAAGAAAATAGCCATTCATGGATAAATTCTCAGGCTCTGCAGCGACAGTAATTTTTTGATAATCATAAAAACCGTGCCAGTCAACATTAAGATTAAACTGCCAGGGTCGCTGGTAAATCACCTGGTCTGATGAATCTATAATTTCGGCCCCCTCTCGCCAAAGACCCTGCTGAGAAATTGGTTTAATCAGCAAATTTTCGTGACGCAGAAAAGCCTGAAACCTTGCATATTTTAACACTTGGATTAAATGCTGTTGCAATTGGACGACCTGATGATTCAGATTTGTCTCACGAAATAGCGGCATACTAAAACAAAAAACAAGAGAAATAATCGCGAGACTTAATAACAATTCTAATAAAGTAAATCCTCTTAAACGTATTAATCGATCATGCATGACTTAAAAATTGACGTAATTTTAATAGTTCGAGATAGGCTTGCTTTTTTTGATATCCAGAGTCTAATAACATTTCTAGAGGAGGTAAACAAAATACTGGTACCTGTATTTTTAATTCAGTCAGCAATGCATTATCTAGAACAATGACAGCACGTTGCGTCATCAATTCATGTTGCTGTTGCTTTTCCCATAAACTCCAAGTCGTGTAATCAACATCTTCAGGTGCAAGAGCAACGCTTCTAAGCATATTGCCAAAAAGAATAGAGGCTTTATGACTTAACCGAGGGGCTATCACTAAAATACAAGGATTAGATTGTAGTCGCGGGTCCG
>CAMDJY010000008.1 GCA_945901145.1 Legionella genomosp. 1
AATTTTTAATCGACCTGTTTTTTTGGGTGATAGCAGAACCGTCCATTGACTGATATTTTCTATTTGACCATTCATCACTGATGTTGAAACAAGGTGTTCGGTTGAATTAATTTCAAAGTCGTTTTGTAAAGGAATTAAATCAGGTAAACCTCCAGTTGTCGGTCCATTGATGGTGAGCGTTAAACGAAAAGTTTCACCAAATTTGACATCCTGCTGAGAGACTTCTGCGTCAATTGCACTAAAGCTTGCTGAGCATTGCAATAATAAGAGCCACAATAAAAAAAATCTCATGAGTCCTCCTGTTCCATTCGTCTTAGATGATCTCTCAGAAATTTTTGTCTTAGTAAGCCACCTGGATCGTCTGGTATCATTTTCAGTAATTGCTCATTGGCTTGTTGTTCGCGCTGAGATTTAGTTTTTTGTGGCTGGTCCTGAGGCTTTTGGTCTTTGGGCTTTTGGTCTTTGGGCTTTTGGTCTTGAGGCTTTTGGTCCTGAGGCTTTTGGTCTTGATGCTTTTGGTCTTGGGGCTTTTGGTCCTGAGGCTTCTGGTCTTGGGGTTTTTCTTCTTTTTTTAACAGTGATTCGACGATGGCGCGGTTATCTCGGGTGTCTTGATCTTTTGGCCTGAGTGCTAAGCTTTGATCATATGCTTTTAGTGCTGCTTCATATTGACCTAGTTGGGCTAATGCATTGCCTTGATTATAATAACCGTCTGCGGTTTTAAGTTTTGCATAGGTTTCACTGGCGCGGGTGTAATCTTTTGCACGAAATGCTGCTGTAGCTTGCCATGCTGAGTCTGCAAATGTTTTTTGTGCTTCAGTAAATTGGTTTTTTTGCATCAAACGATACGCTTGTTGATTGCGGGTCAGCCATAGGTCTTGCCATGACCAAGCGTAAGCGGATGAGACAAAGCTTAAACTCATTAAACTGGCACAGATCCAATGTTTCATGCTCGAATCCTCTCAAGCATGCCGCGTCTAAACAGTGGTAGTAATAACAGCATGCTAAGTAATAAAAACCAACGGCCATCATCTCTCCATACGGGCATATCTTGATTTTTTTGTGCTTGATATGAGCCATGATGTTGGGTGAATTGAATCCAATGTTGAATATCATCTGTGGTTTCAGTAAATTCAATAAGATACCCAGAACCTGCTTTTGCAAAAGTCTCAAATAATAAATTGATTTTGTCTTTGGGTAATATGGGGAGGATGGAGGTTTGTATCTTATGATTTGCCAATATTTTTGCCTGATCAATTGCTTCGGGAGAAGGAGTTTCTGCTGTTAAAACCAGAATCTGTCCTGAGGCCATTCGCGCCTGTTTTAATAATCGTTGTGCTTCTATTAATGCCAGCTCCAACTGATTGCCATCAACTGGCATGATATTGGGTGTTAATGCAGCGATTAGGGCATCAATGGTTTGTCCATCATGGGTGAGGGGTGATACGACAAAGGCTTCTTTTGTATAGACAATTAATCCAAATTGCCCAATGTCTTGTTGTCGCAATAGATCTCTTAATTTAAATTTTGCACGTTGTAGTCGACTGGGCTTGATGTCTTGAGCAAGCATGGTATTTGATAAATCAAGCACTAAGATGCGCGCTTGTTGCGGTTGATAGATGGGGACAGGTAATTTAATGTAGGCGATGCCTGCGAGGCTGATGATCAAGCAAAAAAGACTCGCCACGAGCATGCTGATAAATAGTCGATAATGCAAGGATGATTGGGTTTGTACGAGATATTTTAGTAGGTGTTCATCGCATATTCGACGCCAGGTGTGAAAAGCTTTGGTATGACGAAATAAAGAAAAACTTAAGTATAGAATAGGGAAAAATAATAATAGCCAGTAAGGACGCAAAAAATGTAGAGTTCCAATCATAGGCTACCTCTTTTTCGAATTGGAAGGGTTGTGCGCAGGGTTTTGAAGATGCCGGTTTCGTGGAGTAGCCCACCACATAGTATGAAAAAAGCGAATGCGAGGGGCCAAGGGTAGGCTTCATACAGGGGGCGAATTTGTGTTTTTTCTTGTTGCACGGTTTCGATTTGATTGATCAGTGCATAAATGCGTTGTAATGAAGCAGGATCTGTTGCACGAAAGTAACGGCCGCCAGTTATTTTTGCAATATTTTTTAACGCTTCTTCATCAAGCTCCCCACCTTGTCCCATCATGGGTAGAAAGAGATTGCCTATGCCATTTTGATTGCTGCCCAATCCAATGGTATAGATTTTTATTGATTCTTGTTGCGCAAGCTCAGCGGCTTTTACTGGAGATAATACGCCTGCATTGTTCATGCCATCGGTTAATAAAATAATGACTCTGCCCTGTTTTTCTGCATAGTTTAAATGTTTAACGGCAAGACCAATGGCATCTCCCAAAGAAGTCGCTTGGCCGGCGAGGCCGACACTTGCATCTTGCAGTCTAAGTAAGACATTCTGTCTATCATAAGTGAGCGGTGTTTGTAGATAAGCGCGCGTACCGAAGAGAATTAAACCCATTTTATCGCCCGAGCGATGCTCTACAAAAGTTTCTGCTGCATGTTTAACGACAGTGAGCCTTGGGTATCTCTGTCCTTGCCAAATCATGTCATTGATCGCCATACTGCCGGATATATCAAGTGCTAGAAAAATATTATGACCTTCATGGTTTTGTGGTTCTGGTTCTCCAACCCATCTTGGTCCGGCTAAGGCGAAAACCAACAGGAGCCACGCAAGCATTAACCATATGGGTGGCAGAGTAGATAGTGTATGCTTTTCTGAAATTGTGCTTAATCTATCAAAAAAAGGAACTTTTAACGCTTGTTGTGCTTGATGCTCAGCGCGTGGCCAAAAAAACCAAATCATCATTGGTAAAAAAATGCCAACTAATGCCCATGGTGTCGCTAGCTCAAACATCGATGCCTCCGTTGTTTAATCCAAGCGTTGGCCAGAGAAAATAGAGGGTTGAGATCGTGGGTTGCTTCTGGATAAAACGGGGATTCTAACAAGGCGAAGCGTGCAGATTCAATATCGAGCGCTTTGCCTGTTTGGCTTAAAAATAACAGCCAGGCTTCGCCTTGTAATCCAGCAATTGTATGACGTTCATAGTAAAAAAGTGCAACTTGTTTGAGCAAAGTAGAAATCTCACTTGCAATCAGGTGCGATGATGCTTGGTTTTCATAAGCTTGTCTTAAAGCTTTGAGTTTTTGGCGTGCTTCGTGTTTGATTTTGATTGAAGTTTTGTAACGATAAAAAATGAATAAACATAGTAAGAACACTAGTAAACAAGCAATTAAGCCATAATAACCGGGGGCTAACGGCCACCAGGAAATGGGGGTAGGCAGATGTATATCATGGAGATTATTTAAAGCGTTAGCCATGTAATCTCCTTGGAAAAGTTTGATGAACAAGCAAGGGAAGATCATGGGTCGTTGTTACTTGAATATATTGTATCGCCAGACGATTAAATTGTGCTTGCAGTGTGTCAGCACGTGTTTGGCAGGTTTGAAGATACGCCGATACAACGTTTTCATTTGTGGTATCTAATCCTAATGTTTTTATGCCATTGGTCATCGGGTAAAAGCCAGATTCAGGGGGGGCTAATTCAAGTAAATCGCATATATGATAGGCTAAAACATCATGATGACTGCGAAAGCGACTGAGATGCTGTTGTGCACTTTCGTTCATTGTGTAAAAGTCACTGATTAAAACAATTAAACTGCCAGGTTTTGTAATACGACGTAAACGCAGAAGTGCGTCTTGAAGTGCTTGGGGTCTATCTTTATGCTGTTGTCTGGCAAAATGTGTTGTATGTTCGGCAAGCGATGCGAGTAATGGTAAGACCCCATGCTCTCGACCTTTAGGTACAAATTCATGATGGACGGTTGATGAAAAGGTGAGGCCACCAACACGGTCCCCTTGCTTATCTGCGGCCCAGGCAATTAAGCTTGCCAATTGCGCTGCAATGAATGATTTAAATGCAACACGTGTACCAAAATACATAGATGGATTAAAATCAACTAAAATCACAACGGGTCTCTCGCGTTCCTCTTCATATAATTTAATATGAGGACGTCCGGTACGTGCGGTGATTCTCCATTCCATATGACGAATTTCATCTCCTGATTGATAATTGCGTACATCTGTAAAATCCATCCCTCGACCGCGAGCTTTGAGGCAATGGCTGCCTACCAATGAAGTTGCTGCAGAGGTCCGATGCTGTGATGTATTGGTCAATCGTCTGAGTGCAATTAATTCTGGAAGTGTTGCTATGATGCCTTGAGCCATGAAAATGCCTCGTTTTAAGGTAAGGCCACCAAACGGAGCAGTTCATCGATGAAGGCGTCACTGTCGATGCCTTCGGCTTCAGCTTCGAATGTTAAAAGAATTCGATGGCGTAGAACATCGTGGGCGATGACATGAATATCCTCTGGTGTGACGTAATTTCGTCCCGCCAGCCAGGCATGGGCTTTTGCGCATCGATCAATAGCAATGGTCGCACGTGGGCTTGACCCAAAACGCAGCCAATGTGAAAGTTTTTCGCTGTATGGTAACGGGTTTCTTGTTGCAATAATTAATTTAACGATATATTGGGTGAGTGCATCACTCGTATGGACATTTAAGACTTCGCGTCTTGCCGCGAATAATATCTCTTGAGGCAGTGGTTGAATGGGATTGCCTGTGTTTTTTTTATTTTGGTCCAATAAGCTCATCGCTTCATCACGTGCAAGCTTAAGAATATATTGTTCTACGTCGGCTTGTGGGTAGCCAATTTTGACGTACATTAAGAATCGATCAAGTTGTGCTTCAGGCAGAGGATAAGTGCCTTCTTGCTCGATGGGGTTTTGAGTAGCCATCACTAAAAACAGCGGTGGTAGCGGGTATGTTTTGCCGCCGATTGTGACTTGCCGTTCTGCCATGGCTTCTAGTAGGGCAGATTGCACTTTTGCAGGTGCACGATTGATTTCGTCTGTGAGCAGAATCTCATGAAAGATCGGGCCTGGTTGAAACACAAAGGAGCCATCTTCAGGACGATACACATCTGTTCCTGTTAAATCCCCGGGGAGTAAATCAGGGGTGAATTGAATTCTTTGAAAATGCCCCTCCACGCCCAAGGCCAAAGCTTTAACTGCCCGAGTTTTAGCAAGTCCGGGGGCGCCTTCGACCAGCAGATGGCCGTCCGCGAGCAGGGCGATTAATAAGCGTGATATAAGATTGGTCTGGCCCAAAACTTGTGAATGTAAGTACTCGTTGAGTTCTAGAATATGTTGTCTAATATTGTTTGGCAAAGACATTTAAATACTCCCTGAAATGAACAAATTACAACAATTCAATCTTATCAGCTTGAGGACCTTTTTTACCTTGAGTGATTACAAATGCGACCTTAATCCCATCGCGCAATGCTTTAAAATCTTCTCCTCGTGCTGAAGATGCGTGAAAAAAATACTCCTGATTGCCTGTAACGATAAACCCAAAACGTTTTTTTCTATCAAAAAATTTAATAACACCTTGTTGTTTTTGACCTTGTCGACCTGAAAAAATTCGTCGTAAGGATTGAACGATTGCCTTAATACTCATGTGATTCCTGATTATTTAGTCTCGTTGTGTGTTAAAAACGGGACAAAGAAATTAGTAGATAATATAATAAAACACACGGCAAAAGTTTAGCATGAGCCAGCTCTCCCAGCAATAAAAGAGCTTTTAATTTTCACGTTTTCGATACAGCGAATAGGTGACTTGCCCCGCTTTTTTTAATTTTAGTTGTTCCCAAGTGGTTGTTTCGAGTGTGATTTCGTGGGGGGATTCGAGATAAAGTAATCCTCCGTTTTTAAGAATACGTGCGATATCTTCGATGATCGTCTTGTTATAAAACGTTAAATTTGCAAACGGCGGGTCATAAAATACAAGATCAAATGATGCTTGGTGCGTATTTTGTATAAAGATACGGATATCTTGGTGTAAAATTTTAAGTTGCTCGGATTGAAATGTTTTAATCTCTTGGCTCAAACATTGATAAGCTGGTTGCGACATTTCGATAAATGTTACTGACTTAGCGCCTCGCGAAAAGGCTTCAATCCCTAGTGCGCCACTCCCAGCAAACGCATCTAAGCATTCTGCTTCACGGATATCATGCATCAACCAATTGAATAGCGTCTCTCTGACACGATCAGGCGTTGGCCTTAAGCCTGCAATCAGCGGAAAAGAGATTTTTTTGCCTCGATACCGCCCGCCAATGATACGAATCTCTTGATTCATGTCTTGCCTACGGTAACACTTAATAAACGTGCGGGATTAATATGTGTTTTAAACGCTTTTTGAATGTGTTGAGCAGTCACGGCCTGAATAGATTGCACATAGGTTTCTAAATAATTATCTGGTAACCCATAAAAAAGCATGCTAAGTAGAATATGAGCCATATTTTGATTGCTTGCAATCGACAGAGGGAAGCTGCCGGTTAAGTATTTTTTTGCAGCTTTAAGTTCAGCGGGCGATGGTCCTGTTTGAATAAATTGCTCTAATAGTTTTCGTGCTAGATTTTCAGCTGAACGTGCTTGAGTTTGTTCGGTTGAAAAACTAATCATAAACGGCCCAAGGCCAGTTAAATGAGAAAATTGACTGTATACGCCATAGGTTAATCCACGTTTTTCGCGTAACTCAGTCGCAAGTATCGAGATTAAATTGCCCCCGCCCAAAATATGATTACCGACGACCAGTGGAAAGTAGTCTGGATCATTGTGATGAATACTGAGTTGTCCTATACGCACCATGGTTTGTGTTGAAACAAATGGAACTTCGATATTGATTTCTTCGGAGAGTAATTTTGCATCAGGAATGCTAGGGGCTTTGTTGCCTTTGGGTAACGCTGCCATTAATTGATGTGATATTTTTTGGGCGGTTGGTGTGTCAATTGCGCCAACGATGACAATGACTGCATTTTTGGCAACAACAAATTGATGATAAAACTGTTTGACGTCATTGACTGTTATCGCTTCGACTGTTTTTAATGTGCCGTCCAGCGGATGTGCGTAAGGGTGATTTTGGTATAAGGCTTGGAAAAAAGTTTGATTTGCCATGGCTTCCGGAGATTCTTCAACCTGACGAATGCTTAATAGTTGTTTGTTTTTTTCGCGATTAAATGCAGCGTCTGGGAAAACTGGATGACTCAAGATTTGCGTCAATATGCCTAAGGCTTCTTGAAGAGCGTTGGGCTCACTTAAAGTTCGCAATTTGATGATCATACTATCTCGCGAGCTTTCAGTGTCGTATTGCGCTCCGACACGAGCGAGTCTATCGGCAATTGTATTTGCATCGAGTTCTTGGCTGCCTTGGTTTAACAGTTCGGCGGTTAAGGCGCTGATGCCATATTTTTGGCCATCGTAGGCAGAGCCTGCATAAAAAGCAATATTAATATCTAACATGGGAACCTCCATCGCTGGATAAAAGGCAACAGGGGTGCCTTCTGGCGTTTTCCAATGTTCTATCGGCAGGGCCGGGGAGGCATGAAGGACTTGGGTTAAAACAAGCCAAAAGATAACCGGGTAAAAAAATCGTTTCATGCTGGGGCTCCGGCTTTAGGTTTTATGGGTATTAATTGAGCATCTGTTTGTCGCCCTGAATTAAAGTATTGTTTTATTGTTTTTTGGATGTCTTGACGAGAAATCTGTTTAAGGCGGGTTTCATAAGCTGAGATGATGTTCGAGCTCAAGCCGATGGTTTCAACCATGCCGATCTCCATCGCCTGACTAAAAATTGAGTCGCGCTCAAATGTTTTTTGGGCAATGAGTTGTGTTTTGACACGCTCGAGTTCGTCTGCTGATACGAACTCGGTTTTGAGCGTCTGGATCTCGGCTTGAATGGCTTGGTCGAGTGCTTTGAGTGAACAGGTTTGAGACGGCATGGCATAAATGATGAATTGGGATTCATAGCGTGTGTAAAGATTATACTGAACACCAATGTGACTTGCACAAGATGTTTGGCGAATGAGATGACGTTGGAGTCTGGCACTGTCGCCTCCGCCGAGCAGGGTTGCAATCAATTCAAGCGCGTAGGGATCCATGGTTTGTGTCGATGTTGCGCTTTTTACTGATGGTACGGTATATCCGCGAATGAATAAGGGGACTTGTACTCTGCCATGTACTTCAATTGATTTTTTACCTAAAGGGGGTGGCTCAACCTGAGGTTTATGCGTATACGACTCGCGTTTTGTGAGTGGTCCAAAAAATTTCTCTGCGAGATAAAAGACTTCTTTGGGTTTGACATCACCGACAACGACGAGGGTCGCATGATTGGGGGCATAAAAACGATGATACCATAGTTTGACATCATCAATAGTCAAGTGTTGTAAATCATTCATCCAGCCAATCACCGGTTGGTGATAAGGTGTGGTGAGATGTGCTGCTGCTAAAAAGCGCTCTAAAGCCAGTGCTTGTGGATTGTCTTCCGTGCGCATGCGTCGTTCTTCTTGAATGACTTTGATTTCTTTGGCAAATTCATTTGCATCTAAGATGAGATTTTGCATGCGATCGGCTTCTAACTTCATGCTCAGAGATAGATTTTTTGCTGCAATTTTTTCAAAATAAGCAGTATAATCAGTGCTGGTAAAGGCATTTTCTTGTCCGCCAACAGCAGCAATCGTTTTTGAAAAAACACCCAGGGGATAGTTTTTTGTTCCTTTAAACATCAAATGTTCAAGGACATGTGAAATGCCGGTGATGCCAGATGGATCATCTGCTGAGCCGACTTGATACCAGACCATAACCACCGCAACCGGGGCTCTATGATCTTCCTTGACGATGATTTTCAACCCATTACTGAGTGTCAATTGGTTGCTATCAGCAAACGAAAGAAATGTAAGGCAGGTGAATAAGATGAAAAGTAATGGACGCAATTTATGTCACCCCAGGAAAAAGATGATAGAATTTCACATTTTACCTATTTTGTGAATAGATATGATGAAATGGTTGAAGCGAAATCAAAATTCTGCTAAGCCTGAAGAGGATTTAGGGTTATTTTCTCGGCTTAAGCGAAGTTTAAATCAAACCCGACAGCAATTAGGCCGGGGGCTGCGTCAATTATTACACGGAAAAAAGGTGATTGATGCCGAATTGCTTGAAGCATTAGAAACACAATTGCTGATGGCAGATTTTGGTGTGGAAACTACGGAAAAATTACTTGCTGAATTGAAAGAAGAGGTGGCTTTGCAAGAAATTGTCGATGGTGACGTGATTTTAGCTACGCTTCACCAGCGCATGGCCATGCTTCTTCCTCCTGCTGTTGAAATCAAGCCATCGGCGACACCCCATGTGATTTTAATGGTGGGGGTGAACGGCGCGGGCAAAACGACGACCATTGGTAAACTCGCCCATCGCTATCAGTTGGAGGGCAAGCGTGTGATGCTTGCTGCTGGTGATACTTTTAGAGCCGCAGCCGTAGAGCAATTACAAGCTTGGGGCGAACGTAACCACGTTCCGGTCATTGCTCAGCATACGGGCGCTGATAGTGCTTCGGTCTTATTTGATGCCTTGACTGCTGCGAAAGCCCGAGGAATAGATGTTTTAATTGCAGATACAGCGGGAAGATTGCATACACAAAATCATTTGATGGAAGAGTTAAAAAAAGTGAAGCGTGTTTTGCATAAACTCGATGGCGATGCCCCTCATGAGACGCTGTTAGTTCTTGATGCAAGTATTGGACAAAATGCATTGAATCAGGCACGTGAATTTCATCATGCGATTGGACTTACAGGGATTATTATGACTAAATTGGATGGTACGGCTAAAGGTGGGATTTTATTTGCTATTGCAAACACGATTAATATCCCCTTTTGTTATCTTGGAATTGGTGAAAAAATAGACGATTTAAGGCCTTTTGATTCTGAACAATTTCTTCAGGCAATTTTTCAAAATGATTGAATTAAAACAAGTTACTAAGCGTTATCCCGGCGGATTTGAAGCGTTAAGTCAAGTAAATTTTTCTTTGAACTCAGGAGAAATGGTTTTTTTGACTGGACATTCAGGCGCAGGAAAAAGCACATTGATTAAATTGATTGCTATGTTAGAGCGCCCAACCTCAGGTCAGATGATAATCAATGGTGCATTGGGCACAACGTTCAAGCCCAAAGACATCGCTGGTTATCGAAGAAGTCTTGGCATTGTTTTTCAAGCACCTTGCTTGATAAGCGATCAAAATATTTTTGATAATGTTGCTTTGCCACTGAAGCTCCAAGGCGCTGATCCTGCGTTTATTGCCAAGCGGGTGCATGCTTCTTTAGAAATGGTTGGGTTATTATCTAAAGAGAAAATGAAACCAGCTTATCTTTCAGGGGGCGAGCAACAACGTGTTGGGATTGCGCGGGCAATTGTTCATAAACCTAAGTTATTAATCGCGGATGAACCAACAGGTAATTTGGACCCGGCTTTATCTGCTGATATTATGAAATTGTTTGAACAGTTCAATCAGGTCGGCGTTGCTGTGTTAATTGCAACACATGATTTGGCTTTAATTGCAGGCATGAAACATCGTATCGTAATGCTCAAAGGAGGCCTTGCGTGTTGAAAGATATAAAAATTTGGATGGTGTGTCATCAGCAAGCCTTTGGGGATAGTATCAGCATGCTGTTGCGCGCGCCTGTTGCGACATTGATGATGGTTGTTGTCATCGCATTAGCACTATCTCTTCCGGCGTTGTTTTGGTTATTAACAACTAATATTAAGCAATTAACGATCAACTTTCAGCAAGGCGAGCAGATTTCTTTGTATCTTCCTGTTTCTTTGTCGCAAGTTGAGCAAAATAACGTCTTACAACAAGTGCGTCAAACGACAGGGGTTCATGACGCTCGATATATTTCTGCAGCAGAAGGTTTGGCTGAGTTACAAAAACAGCAAGGCTTAAAAGATGTTGGTCAATATTTAGTGAATAATCCAATTCCTGCTGTGATTCAAGTTACGCCTCAACAGCAATTTAATACGCCTGAGATGATGAATCAATTGGCTGAAAAATTTAAGTCTTACCAAAACATTGACCAAGTTCAATTTGATTTACAATGGGTTGCGCGATTACACGCAATTTTAAGCTTTGTAGAAGCTCTTACAGAAGGGTTAATTATCTTGTTGGGATTAGCTGTTGCCATGATCATTGCTCATACCATTCGACTTGCGGTGCATAAACGTCATGAACAAGTCCAAATTCTGAAATTAATCGGTGCCACGGATGCCTATATTGCTCGACCTTTTTTGTATTCAGGGTTTTGGTTTGGTTTTATGAGCGCAGTTTTGGCTTTATTGATGGCACAAGGGTTTCTGTGGCATTTGTCTGCATTCGAAATCGATGATATTAAACTATCTATTTCTTTCAACCAAACGTTGAGCTTTACTGCTGTCGCGACCCTTCTGGGCTGGTTGAGCGCATGGGTCGCGGTTAAAAGGCAGTTAAAGCTTTAAAAAGATTTATTAATAGAAATATTAAATGTTTGTACATCAAATTGCTGGGATGGATTAATGTATGATGTTCCGGTCAGATTCCCAAGGGCGATTTGATTAGTAAAAGGACTTACATATTTAACAGTGTTTTTGGGCGTTTTTGCATAAGTATAGTTAAAATCGAAGAACCAAGATGAGCTGAGTGAGTAGGTCAAG
The DNA here is from genome assembly GCA_945901145.1 of Legionella genomosp. 1. Lineage (GTDB taxonomy): Bacteria > Pseudomonadota > Gammaproteobacteria > Legionellales > Legionellaceae > JAGVJT01. Next base: position 11,610 of record CAMDJY010000008.1, read on the forward strand.
CCAAGTTGCGTAGCACCTCCCCACTCCCACATAGATTGCGCTAAATTGACGGGTGCTCCGCTGATATTGGTCCCAGGCATGCCGTTGTAATCTGCATAGCCAATGAGGTGGTAAATATTAGATTGCATGCCAAATAGCGAGGGCCCGATGCCAAAATACAACTGATTATGTTTAAACGAATGGCCAATAAATGCCAGCAACAATAGTTCATGATTAATACTGGTTTGCACTGATTCTATAGCATAGTTTCCTGTGAAATTAGTTGTTATCCCCGTTACATAATTATAATTTGAGCCTACTTGCTTAATAGTCGTATTATTATTGGATAAGTGTGAATTTAAATAGTCATAGCTAAATTTAAGACCTAAGAAATTAGGATTGTTGCTAAATTGATGCAAGTATCCTGTTTGTGCATGCGGAGAAAATAGCGTTTCACTTTGGTAAAATGGATTAGAGTATCCTGCTGCTGATCCGCTGCTTATTAAAAGTGGTCCGACAGCGGCGCTATTTACGCCTCTACCATAAACTGTTTGGTTTTCAAGATGGATTGCGTTATAACTGCCACCAATACCTACAAAAAATTTATTATCTGGTGAAGAAGAAATAGACCCCATGTTGCCTGAGATTGCGATATTTGAAAACAGTGCGGTACATAATCCAAGGCAATAGGACTTTATGGTTAATTTTTTTATCACTTTTAAAATAATCCACAGTAAAATAAATAGGGGCTAGGAGTGTATTATAAAATGCTGCTCAAACTCCAGTAACGTGTGAAAATAAAAAAATTTATGCTATGATATCTGCCATCTCTTAATGACGTTTTTTGCGAGGAGATTATGAGTTTACCATTACAATATGCCATGAATGTTCCCATGGGCAGTTTGGATGCATACATCCATCAAGTGAATCAAATCCCTATGCTGTCCGCAGCAGAAGAGCTTGATTACGCACAGCGTTTACGTAAAGAAGGGGATTTAGAAAGCGCACGTCGTTTAGTGTTGCCACACTTACGCTATGTTGTTCGTCTTGCGCGTGGTTACTTGGGTTATGGTCTACCTTTGAATGATTTGATCCAAGAAGGTAATGTTGGGTTGATGAAGGCAGTTAAACGCTTTGACCCCTCTATTGGGGTGCGGTTGGTTTCATTTGCTGTGCATTGGATTCGTGCGGAAATTCATGAGTTTGTTCTTAGAAATTGGCGAATTGTCAAAGTTGCGACAACCAAAGCCCAACGCAAACTGTTTTTTAATATGCGTCAAATGAAAAAACGCCTGGGTTGGTTTAATGCAGAAGAGATTGAGGCAGTCGCTAAAGATTTAGGCGTGACCACAAAAGATGTCTTGACCATGGAGCAACGTTTAAATGCCATGGATGCGTCCTTTGATATTGATGATGATTCAGATAGCGGCGAGGGCACACAAGCGCTTAAAGTCCCCGCACGATATTTACATGACGCAACCAGTGATCCTGCTTATCTGATTGAAGCAGCTGACCATGATTATCAAAGTGGGGAGAAGCTCCAGCTTGCTTTGGCGCGTTTAGACGCTCGGAGTCAGGATATTTTAAAACAGCGCTGGCTCTTAGATGATAAAGCAATTACTTTGCATACTTTGGCGGAACAATATGATATTTCTGCAGAGCGCGTGCGTCAGTTAGAAAAAAATGCGATGAAAAAACTGCGTCAATATTTAGAAGAAGTGTAAGGGATATTATTTTTCAGTTTTTGGTGGACAGTGGTGCTCTGCTGTGATGTTTCCTTGAATATCAATTGCTTTAAGTGTTACAGGAAATTTCCAGAGACTATGTAAATGTTTGAGTACCTGATCCGTTGACGCCCCAAGCGGGATGCGTTGATGCTGAGTATAGTGCAATGTCAGTGCGCGGTCGCCTTCTAAGTCGACTGAAAAGACTTGGATGTCTGGTTCTTGACTGCCTAAATTATATTGTTTTGCTAGTGCTTCTCGAATGTGTTCGTAACCACCTTCGTCGTGAATAGCATGAATCATATACTCTGGCTTTTGGTCATCATCGACTAATTGAAATAGTTTTAATTCCCGCATCAGATGTGGGGATAAATATTGTGCGATAAAACTTTCATCTTTGTAATTTCTCATGGCTGTATCTAGACTCGTTAGCCAATTGGTATTGGCTAACTGAGGAAACCATTGCTTATCTTCAGGTGTTGGTGATTCGCAGATACGTTTAATATCTTGCATCATGCCATAACCCAGCGCATAGGGATTAATGCCATTAAAATACGGATGTTTATAGGGGAGCTGCATAATCACATTGGTATGGTTCGCTAAAACTTCTAGCATAAATTCATCAGTGACTAAACCTTCGTCATAGAGCCCATGCAGAAGCGTGTAATGCCAAAAGCAGGCCCAGCCTTCATTCATGACTTTGGTCTGACCCTGAGGATAAAAATATTGCGCGACTTTTCGAACAATACGAACTAATTCTCGTTCCCAGGGGTTTAATAGTGGCGCATTTTTTTCTATAAAATAAAGAATATTTTCTTGAGGTTCTTGAGGGAAACGCGTTTTTTCGGGATGTTTTCCTAAGCTTTCAGCTGATGGGATTGTGCGCCAGAGTTCGTTGACTTGTGATTGTAAATACGCTTCTCGGTTTTGCTGGCGTATTTTTTCTTCTTGGATGGATAACGGTGTCGGGTGCTTATAACGGTCGACACCATAATTCATCAGTGCATGGCATGCGTCGAGAATTGACTCAACGGCGTCAATGCCATATTTTTCTTCACATTCGCTGACGTAGTGTTTCGCAAACATTAAGTAATCGATGATGGCATCAGCTGAGGTCCACATTTTAAAAAGATAATTATTTTTAAAAAATGAATTGTGACCGTAACAAGCATGCGCGATCACGAGCGCTTGCATCGCCATGGTGTTTTCTTCCATCAAATAAGCAATACACGGGTTAGAATTAATGACGAGTTCATAAGCAAGACCCATTTCCCCACGTTGATAACTTTTCTCGACGCTGACAAAATGTTTACCAAAAGACCAATGATTATATCCAATCGGCATACCCACTGACGCATAAGAATCAATCATTTGCTCAGCAGAAATAATTTCAATTTGATTGGGATAAGTATCTAATTGGAAATCTTTGGCAATGCGAGCAATTTCGCGATCGTAAGTTTGGATCAGATCAAATGTCCATTCACCGCCGACTGAAATTGGCTTTTTCTTGTTCATGCGGATTTCCTTTTAAAAAGAGCACGAAACACCGGATAAATATCGGCAACTGTATCAATATTTTCCATAGCAAATTGTGGAAATTGGGTGGTGAGTCGTTGATACATTTCCCATAAACTTTGATGATGTCTTGGCATAATCTCGATGTAAGCAAAATACTGTAGCATCGGCAAAATTTTATTTTGTAATAATTCAAGACAATAAGGTGAGTCAGCATTCCAATTATCTCCGTCAGACGCTTGGGCTGCATAAATATTCCATGCTGAAGGTGGATAACGTTTACAAATGATTTGATTGAGAAGTTCTAATGCGCTAGAAACTACAGTGCCACCTGTTTCTCTT
>CAMDJY010000009.1 GCA_945901145.1 Legionella genomosp. 1
ACACCCTACGTGGCTAGCCGTTCAGCGCATGGTGACCCATCGCCCGCTACAGCAGAGGGAATTTTTCTTGGGATTAAAACCGCGGTTCAATATAAACTTGGCAAATCTTCTTTAAAAAATTTAGACATTGCGATTCAAGGTTTAGGCCATGTCGGCTATCAATTGGCACAACTTCTCCATGCTGAACAAGCACATTTAACCATTGCCGATGTCAATCAAACCACGGTCAATCAATTTATGGACGCATTCGATGCGTCATCAGCGCCAACCGCATCCATTCATCGAACCGCCTGCGATGTTTTTGTCCCATGCGCATTAGGTTCGGTACTCAATGACAAGACGATCCCAGAACTTCAGGCACCGATTGTTGCCGGTGCTGCGAATAACCAACTAGCACATGCTTATCATGGTCAACAACTTCATGATCGCGGTATTTTGTATGCACCTGATTATGTCATTAATGCCGGCGGTTTAATCTATGCTGCCAATCAGTATTTTGGCGGATCAGTCCAAGAGTTTAAACAAAAACTCGAAAATATTGGTGATTCATTATTCAATATTTTCACGCGATCTCGGCAAGAAAATCAACCCACCAGCGCCATTGCCGATCGATTAGCTGAAGAGAAATTGGCATGAAACATCTACAATTGACATCTAGTCTCTACGACTATATGTCAGATATTTCATTAAGAGAGCATGAGGTTTTAACCCAACTACGTCAAGAAACTGAAAAATTACCTTTATCGCACATGCAAGTTTCTCCTGAACAGGCACAGTTTATGCAATTTTTACTGCAAATGCTGCAAGCAAAAAAAGTTTTAGAATTAGGAACGTTTACTGGATATAGTGCGCTGGCTATGGCTTTGGCGCTCCCTGAAGACAGTCAGCTCATAACCTGCGATATAAAAACTGAATGGACAAGATTGGCTAAGCCTTTCTGGGAGAAAGCTGGGGTAGCACATCGGATTGATTTACGCATTGCGCCAGCATTAAACACGCTACAAACGCTCCTACAAAATCAAGAACAAGAGACTTTTGATTTTATTTTTATCGACGCAGACAAAACCAATTATGTCGAGTATTATGAACTTGCATTACAACTTATTCGAAAAACTGGTGTGATTGCCATTGATAATATATTCTGGGAAGGTGATGTGATAAACCCGTTGGATACCCGTGCGCAAACACGTGAAATTCGTAAACTAAATCTTCACATCAAACACGATCAACGAGTTATAATAAGCTTACTACCGATTGCAGATGGTTTATTTCTGATTCGAAAAGCATAACAGGAGTGTGTTGATGAGTATGTACTCAAAAAATAACCCATGCGGACTTGATGGCTTTGCCTTTTTAGAATTTTCAGGCCCCAAAACTGAGCAGCTCCATCGCCAATTTCATCAATTAGGCTTTCATCAACATGCAACCCATATCAGTGAACCCATCACGTGGTACCAACAAGGCGACATCCAAATTATTGTTAATGGCGCGCAAGATAACCAAGCAGCACAACATAGCAAAATCCATGGTGCTGGTGCTTGTGCCATGGGGTTTCGTGTACACAATGCAGAACAGGCATACGCTCACGCATTGGCCAAAGGCGCAACGCCCTTCCGGGAAACCTCTGCGGCACAACACGAGTTATTGGCAATAGAAGCCATCGGTGGCAGCGTCATTTATTTTGTCGATGCAGCGCATTCGCCATTTGCAGGACACTGGAAGATCTCAGCACCGTCAACGACAGAACACCATGGACTCACTGTTATCGATCATTTAACTCACAATGTTTATCGCGGCAATATAGATCGATGGACCCAATTTTATCAAGATATTTTTAATTTTACTGAAATTCGTTGTTTCAATATTGTTGGCAAAATGACAGGGCTTTTTAGTCGTGCACTACAAAGCCCTTGTGGAAAAATTAAAATTCCATTAAACGAATCACAAGATGAACATTCGCAAATCGAAGAGTTTTTACGTGACTATCAAGGTGAAGGCATTCAACATGTCGCTTATTCGACCAACAACATTTATCAAACCGTTCATGAATTGCGTGAAAAATCCATTGACTTTCTGGATGTCCCCGACAGCTATTATGAGATGATCCAAGATCGTATTCCTTGGCATCAAGAGCCTGTAGCCAATTTACAACAAGAACGCATTTTGATTGATGGTGAAACTAGCCCGGCACATGGCTTACTGTTACAAATTTTCACCCAAAATTTATTTGGTCCTGTTTTTTTTGAAATTATTCAGCGCAAAGGGAATCAGGGTTTTGGTGAAGGCAATTTTCAAGCATTATTCGAAGCAATTGAACGTGAACAAATCCAACGTGGAACTTTAAATGAAACTATATGACTATTATCGATCATCTTGTAGCTACCGAGTTCGCATTGCTTTAAATTTAAAACAAATAAATTATGAATCTTTACCTATTCATTTAACCCAGCAAGGTGGCGAACAACATCAACCTGATTATTTAGCATTGAATCCACAAGGGCTCGTGCCAACGTTAAATGAAAATGGACATATTATTACGCAATCACTTGCTATCATCGCATACTTAGACGAATTAAACCCCATCCCACCGCTGCTACCAAATAACTTACTCGGACGCGCAGAAGTCAGAAGTTTAGCCTTAAGTATTGCCTGCGATATTCATCCGCTGAATAATCTACGAGCGCTCCAACAACTGCGGCTGCAAATGAACGCGACAGAAGACCAAGTACACGCTTGGTATCATCATTGGCTTAAACTTGGCTTTGATGCCTTTGAAGAAAAATTAAAACGCTTACCTAGAAAACATCCCGTATGTTACGGCAATGAGGTCAGCTTAGCTGATATTTGTCTCATTCCCCAAGTGTATAATGCACAACGATTTGAATTTCCAATGCATAGTTATCCACGTATTCAAGAAATCAATGACTACTGTTTAACGTTAAATGCATTTAAAGACGCCCAACCTGAACCAACCACAACCGTCACATGAATTATATTGACGGCCATTGGATCGAAGGTATCGGTCATGAATTTGTCTCTAAAAATCCCGTAGATAACACGATCATTTGGCGAGGACAACAAGCATCATTAGACCAAGTTCAAGAGGCTTTTTATGCTGCCATGAGGCAACAATCTTATTGGGGTAATATAACCCTCAATGCTCGGATGGCTCATCTTCAAGCCTTTGCCGAACAGGTCGAAATACAACGTAGCCGCCTAGTTGAACTGATTGCTTTAGAAACTGGCAAACCATTTTGGGAGGCCGAAACCGAAGCCCAAGCAGTGGTTGCCAAAATTAAAATTTCTATTCAAGCTTATGAAGAACGCACTTCAGATAAAAGCAATCATGATGAAGCAACTGCAACAACCAGCGCCATTCGCTATAAACCACAAGGCGTCATGGCAGTTTTAGGTCCATTTAATTTTCCAGCACATCTCAGCAATGGTCACATCGTACCTGCTTTATTAGCAGGGAATACCATTGTTTATAAACCCAGTGAGCTTACCCCTTATGTTGCTGAATTTATTGTGCAATGCTGGCATCATAGTGGCTTACCCAAGGGTGTGTTAAATTTAATTCAGGGAGACGCTGCAGTCGCAAAACAGTTGTTGAGCCAAGACATCCAAGGTGTCGCATTTACAGGAAGCTACCGAGCGGGGCTTGCCATTCATCAAAGCATGAGTCATCGACCCGAGGTCATGGTTGCATTAGAAATGGGCGGAAATAATCCACTCATTGTCGATGAACTTAAAAATATGCCTGCGGCAATTTACCAAATCATTCTTTCGAGTTTTATCACAGCAGGCCAGCGCTGCAGTTGTGCACGACGCCTGATGCTCCCCAATTCAGCTTTTGGGGATGAGATCATCAGCCAGCTCATAACAGCCTGCCAAGCGATACAGATTGGCGCGCCAAACCATCAACCAGAACCTTTTATGGGACCCGTGATCAGCGACACGCAGGCAAAACAACATTTATTATCCCAACAGGCTTTACAAAATTTAGGCGGCAAGCCTTTATTAATGATGCAACATCTTGATGAAAATAGCGGATTTCTGACGCCAGGTCTCATGGATATGACTGACGTAAAAACCCCACCCGATGAAGAAATATTTGCGCCATTTATACAAATATATCGCTATGATACCTTTGAACAAGCCCTAGATTTAGCTAATCAAACCAAATATGGCTTAGCTGCAGGTTTACTCAGCGACAAGCGTCAAGCTTATGAATATTTTTCACAAAAAATTCGTGCCGGATTAATCTATTGGAATCGTGCAACCACTGGCGCATCCAGTCAACTGCCTTTTGGTGGCGTGGGCCACAGTGGCAATCATCGTCCGAGTGCCTATTTTGCCGCAGATTATTGCACCTATCCCACAGCAAGTTTGGAGCAAGCTGCAGTGAGTATGCCTCCAAAAAAATTACCAGGATTAGGTTAACTCAATATGGATGTTTTTGAACTCAATCTCGATGGATTAGTCGGACCAACCCACCACTATGCTGGTCTAGCAAGGGGCAACATTGCGTCGTTAAATAACGCTTATACCCTTGCAAATCCTGCAGCTGCTGCACATCAAGGCATAGAAAAAATGCGATTTTTGCATCGATTAGGGATCAAACAAGGGGTATTACCGCCCCATGAACGCCCTAACTTACAACTGCTTCGAGATCTTGGTTTTCAAGGTTCAATTGCTTCACTGCTGCAACAGGCAAGAAAAATTGCACCCAAATTATTAACTGCATGCTATTCTGCATCGAGTATGTGGACGGCTAATGCAGCCACAGTCGCACCTAGTTCGGATACTGCCGATGGATTATTACACTTCAGTGCTGCAAACTTAGAAAGTCAATTGCATCGACACCAAGAAGCACATTTTTCTCAACGCTTGCTTCAGCATATTTTTTCTAATTCTCACTATTTCAAACATCATCCTATCCTGCCACAAACCCATACGATGAGTGATGAAGGCGCTGCCAATCATAATCGTTTATGCAAATCTCATCACACACCAGGTATTCATCTATTTGTCTATGGACGTCAAGCGTTGAGCAATCACCCAATAACACCAACACACTACCCTGCGCGTCAAACCTTAGAAGCATCTGCAGCTATCGCCAGACGCCATTTACTCAACCCTCAGCGCACGATTTTTGCACGTCAAAACCCAGCTGTCATCGATCAAGGCATTTTTCACCATGATGTCATTGGTGTTGCCAATGAATCTGTATTGCTCCTCCATGAAGCAGCATTTGATGCGCAACAACAAGTTTTAAATCAACTCCGTCACGCTGCAGATTTTCCTTTAAACATCATTCAAGTCACGCATAATCAATTCAGCGTCCAAGATGCAATCGACAGCTATATTTTTAATTCTCAATTAATCACATTACCAAAAACGCAAGACATGCTATTGCTCGCACCCAAAGAATGTGAAATCCATGAACGGGTGAAACCATGGATAGATGCCTTGATTCAAGATTCAGCAAACCCAATCAACCAAGTGTGTTATCTGGACCTGAAACAAAGTATGAAAAATGGCGGTGGACCGGCATGCTTACGCTTACGTATTCCTATCAATCACCTTGAGCTCCAAGCCATGCATCCCAATATCCTCGTCAATGAAACCATCTTAAATCAATTAGACATCTGGGTGACCCGCCATTATCGCAGCGAGCTTACACTGGATGATCTCATCGACCCACAATTAATCCAAGAAACTCACACCGCACTCGACGAACTCACGCAAATTTTACAATTAGGCAATATTTATTCATTTCAGTAATTAATATATACTCAATAAGCAGAATATCAGTGAGAAAAAATCATGACGGAACTCGAAATTAAAAATCATTTTCTTAAAGAATTTTCAAAATTATATGGAACAGAAGTTAAAATCATGGAAAGTATTATCAATCGCATGGACTTAAAGGGACACTTTGAAGATCCAGAGGAACTCAAGTTATTGGAAAGTATCAATATTCCTAACTTAGGAGGCTTAACACCTGAACATCATTCTCATTTCGAGAAATTTTTTAAACCCGTGAAATTAGATGAGGTATTTAAGAATCGCAACGCTAACTCTCAAAATAAAAATACAGATTTCCCAGAAATACAGACAATGAAGCGAGCACGTTCAACCTAAATCATCTAGCTAGGATCTTTCTTTGTATGCCTGAATTACCTGAAGTTGAAACAACCATGCAAGGTTTAAAACCCTGCCTTGAACAGAACTTTGTTGAAAACGTCATCATTCGTCAGCCTCAACTTCGATGGCCAATTCCAGCTGATTTACCAAAATATTTATCAAAAAAACGCATCCTCAAGCTCTCCAGACGCGGTAAATACATCCTTATGCATACTGATTCAGGAACCTTAATTTTACACTTAGGCATGTCGGGCAGTTTACGCATAGTGACCCATCAACAACCCATCAAACTGCATGACCATGTGGATATTATTTTTTCAAATCAACTCATTTTGCGTTTTAATGATCCAAGACGATTTGGTGCATGTTTATGGACAAGTGATGATCCAAATCAGCATAAACTTCTTGCTTCACTCGGTGTTGAGCCATTGCTTGAGAAATTTACCCCTGAGTATCTCCAGAAGAAAGCAGCCAATCGTCATGTTCCAATCAAGTCTTTTATCATGAATAGCCATATTGTCGTCGGCGTTGGTAATATTTATGCTGCCGAAGCTTTATTTCTAGCCGGTATCCATCCACAAACACCAGCAAAATTACTAACGCTTGAAAACTGCCAAAAACTCGTCTTGGCTATTCAATCCATTTTACAAACCGCAATTCAACACGGTGGAACCACGATCAGAGATTTCATTAATAGTAGTGGTAAACCAGGTTATTTTGCACAAAAACTAGCAGTTTATGGCCGCGCAGGCAAACCATGCATCCTCTGCCAAACGCCATTAAGCATGCAAAAAATTTCCCAAAGAAGCACCGTATTTTGTGCTGATTGCCAACAACACCCCTAATTTAAAAAAATAGCTAGCAACGAGCTCAAGATAATACTATATTTAAAACTCGCTTAATCAGTCCCTTGAAAAAAACACACCATGACAGCTCACATCACATCAGCGCAGCGCTTAAAGTCGATTTTTAGAGGCTCCATAGGTAACATGATTGAATGGTATGACTGGTACGTCTACGCTGCCTTCTCAATTTATTTTGCAAAATCGTTCTTTCCAAATGGAGATTTAACTGCTCAGTTACTTAATACTTCAGCCATTTTTGCAGTTGGCTTTTTTATGCGTCCAATTGGTGGCTGGCTGATGGGGAGCTATGCTGATCGTAAAGGACGCAAAAAAGCCCTCATAGGCTCCGTACTTTTAATGTGTTTAGGCTCTTTAATCATCGCTTGCACCCCCAATTACGAAACAATTGGCATTGGCGCGCCGATTTTACTGGTCGTTGCACGTTTACTGCAAGGGCTATCAGTGGGCGGCGAATATGCCTCTTCTGCGACTTATCTAAGTGAAATGGCTACCCAAAAAAATCGAGGCTTTTTTTCAAGCTTTCAATACGTCACACTCATTGCCGGCCAACTCCTGGCTTTATTAGTTCTTATTTTATTACAACAGATTTTCTTAACCACAGACCAGCTTGAAGCATGGGGATGGCGCATCCCTTTTGTACTCGGTGCACTGTTATCAATTGTTGCTTTATACTTGCGTTATGGCATGGAGGAAACCGCATCTTTTAAAGAAAAAATTGCCACACAACCCAAAGAAAGCTTAATCCGAATTTTATTGCGCCACCCCAAAGAAATCTTTATTGTTGTTGGTTTAACCATGGGTGGTACCTTGGCGTTTTATACTTACAGCACGTACATGCAAAAATATTTAGTCAATAGCGTTGGCATGAGTAAAGATACATCCACATTAATTTCGGCTGCAACCTTGTTTGGATTTATGCTCATTCAACCATTAGTCGGCGCTCTCTCTGACAAAATTGGTCGCCGCCCAATTTTAATTACATTTGGAGTTCTTGGAACCTTAGGAACTGTGCCTATTTTATCGCTCCTGCATCAAGTACAAACACCCTTTGGTGCATTTTTATTAATTATGCTCGCCTTAACCATCGTCAGTGGTTATACCTCAATCAATGCCGTGGTGAAAGCTGAGTTATTTCCTGTGGAAATCAGAACATTGGGTGTAGGCTTACCTTATGCCACAACAGTCTCTATTTTTGGCGGAACGGCTGAGTATGTTGCATTATGGTTTAAGAATATCAACATGGAAAGTGGATTTTATTGGTATGTAACGGCATGTATTGCCTGTTCATTATTGGTGTATCTCTCCATGAAAGATACCAAAAAATATTCGAAAATCGATCGATAACGCAATGAATGAATAGAACCATGGTACCAAAAATCAACACCCTAGTCCTTGCGACAGGGAATATGGGTAAAATCAAAGAATTATGTGAACTATTATCGCCAATTCAGTGCATACCTCAGCAACAATTTAGCATCCCTGAGGCAGAAGAAACTGGCTTAAGTTTTATTGAAAATGCAATCATCAAAGCACGCCATGCAAGCCTTCTAAGTGGTCATCCTGCGCTCGCTGACGATTCTGGCCTGGTGGTTGCAGCTCTGCAAGGACAACCGGGTATTTATTCTGCAAGGTACGCGCATCCAGCTGCGCGCGATGAAGAAAATATTCAATATCTATTAAAGCAACTCAAACAAACGCCACCAGAAAGCCGTCAAGCTTACTTCTACTGCGCCATTGCACTGGTCGTGCACGCTCAAGACCCAACACCCATCATCTCGACAAGCAGGCTAGATGGATACATAACAAACACACGTGTCGGCGAGTACGGCTTCGGTTATGATCCAATTTTCTACGTCCCTGAATACCAATGCACCCTCGCAGAAATCTCTCTTGACCAGAAAAATAGAATCAGTCACCGTGCCAAAGCACTCATTGATATCAAATCCATACTATTATGATAGCATGCCATTGTTAGATTCATGAATCATTCACGCCTAAATTTTACGTTTAATTTGAGCAGCTGCCATAATTTTAGTGACAATTTCTTCAATTGAATAACGCGTTGAATTTAAAAAGGGAATATGTTCGCGTCGGTACATATTTTCTACATGCGCAACTTCAAGTCGACATTGTTCGGTTGAAGCATAATGACTATTTGGACGTCGTTCAGTACGAATATGCTGTAATCGTTGTGGGTCAATGGTCAAGCCAAACAGTTTATGCTTATAAGGCTTTAATGATTCAGGTAGACTTAAATTGATTAAATCATCATCAGTAAACGGATAATTGGCCGCTAAAATACCAAATTGCAGCGCCATATATAAACAACTCGGGGTTTTTCCACAACGCGACACACCAATTAAAATAATATCAGCCTTCTCATATCCTTGCGTTTTAATACCATCATCGTGATTTAATGCATAATTAATCGCTTCAATTCGCTGATCATAGGACGCTACATTGGCGACACTGTGGGAACGACCAACTGTATACGATGATTTTGTACCCAGCTCTTGCTCTAAAGGGTCTATAAAAATACTAAAAAGATCAAGGACACACGCCTGTGACTGTCGAATATATGCACTAATTTCTGGATTCACCAACGTGATAAAAGCAATAGGCTTTAAACCCGTCGCTTCTGCACACTGATTTAACTCTTGCACAACAACTTGTGCTTTTTCCATCGTATCAACATAAGGAATGATTTTTTTCTCGAATACTATATTCTCAAACTGCGTCATGAGGCTATTCCCGAGCGACTCAACAGTTATCCCAGTTCCATCAGAAATCATAAACGCAAAACGAATCATAGAGTCCCTATTGTTTTATTAAATATTTCAAAAACCTTTTTTCGTATATTTAGCTAAAATTCTATCCAGATTATTGGCAAAATCCTGCACATTCCTCGCGCTAAAACAAGCAGGTCCTGTTGATTGCGTCTGAAAACTTCTCAATGATTCATTCATATTTCTCACGGCAAGATGCTGTTTAATATTATCTGTCGAATACAATTCACCCCGAGGATTTAACGCCAACCCACCCTGAGTAATCACCGCATCTGCAAACGGCACATCAGCAGTGATAACTAAATCGCCAGCTGCAAGATGCTCAACAATATAGTGATCAACAACATCAAAACCAAACCCAACTTGACACTTTTTAATCCAGATGGAAGCTGGAACAGTCAGGGGTTGGTTGGCGACAATAATCAATGGGGTTTGCGTACGCATGGCAGCACGATACAAAACATCTTTAATCACACGCGGACAAGCATCACCATCAATCCAAATGCGCATAGGACTCCAAATTAAGACATGGCTAACAAAGAGTCAGTCAACGTAAATCCATTTAAAATGCCTGGAGTAAATGGATTTAATGGATGCTCTGTTTTTAATAAATAACGGCCTGAGTTCCCATTAATTTCAAATAGAATTTGCAAGCTACTACTGTCTTGCTGATCAACTAATACATTAATTTTTTGTAACATTTTAAAGAAAGCCCAAGGTCCCACTTCATCTAATTCATATTCTTGGCCATCTATCGAAAGCAATGATAATCTTACACCTGATTCTGGCCATCGAAACCGTGTTAATGAATGAGTATGGTGCGTATCGCTTAACATTTCTTGACCAATAGATAACTTAAATTTGGCAACAATTGGATCTAAATTGATTTTTTCTAAACTAAATTTAATTTCACTGGTATCATAGTCTCGCGAGAAAAACATAGCTGTAATCACATTTGCACGGATAAGCTGCGTCATCAACTCATTTGAAATAGGTAGACGATAATGATCAATATCTTTGGGCCTCCATTCAGCAGCAGAAATATCTAAAAATGGCTTAAGATACTCGTCAACAAACGACTGCAACACGCCATGACGTGAGAAAAAGTGATCAAAATCAGCAATCGAAACCTCTTGTGTTTGCTCAGGGCTAAAAGGATAGTGATGAGCAATCGCCTGTTGATAAAATTGAAAAACTGTTTTTTGCCATTCATGATTAATTAACTGCTTAGTATCACGCATCACCAAAAACCAAGTATCATCAGCAAGTTGATTAATCCAAGTTGCGATAGGCATTGGAAATTGCTTGGCCTGACGATAAAGCAAAGTCAATGGATTGTTATTACTCTCACCTTGAAAGCGTGTCTTACTGAATTGAAATGCTGAGCGGCCTTCATCATGAACCACCGCGAGCGTCATCAATAAAGGCTGTAATTCTTTAATATTACGCCCTAAATCGCGCAATGCCGACGGGCTGACCAAGCTTATCGCAGTAAATTGAGTGGCAATCAGCCGATTAAACAAACTATTTTGCTTTTGAAAATCCGGAGCCGTTTGCGTTTGAATCAATGTCACTAAGCGGTGAATCGAATTGGCTTCTATCAATGCCTGGGCTAAACGACTCGCTTGTTGATAATTTTCCACAGGATTTAACCTGATTTTTTGCATAAAATGCTGCCACCATAACACGTAGTCATAACAATAGGCTTCTTGTAACTGTGTGGTTAAGCTTGCCAGATCTTGCCGCATCAATACCCAATTTTCACTGAGCAACTGATCAACAATGTTGGGTAATTGTTTCATGACATCATGAAAACCATTTTTGGTAAAATAAAACGGCACATGATGCTCAGGCAGAAGAAACCCTTCAAATTGGAGCTCATCTTTCTGATCAGAGAATTTACTTTTAGCCAAAGAATAATATAAATAGCTCATCGGCAAGGCATTTAAATAATTGCGCACATCTCGTACAATTTTCTGATCAATATCAGGATGTTGTGCAGAGGCTTGAAGCGTTTGCTTTAATAAAGCCTCTAAATGTTGTCGCTGTTCTGACGAACCTTGATGCTGCCATTGCTGACTAAACCAAGTAAGAATCTCTGAATCAACACGTTTTTGAGGTTCATTTAACATCAAATAAATTTTCAAAGCCTGATAACGTGCCGCAGGGGTTTCTTGAGGTGAAGATAAAACATTTTCTACAGTCGAAAGTAAAATCGGGGAAAATCCCTGAGTCAGCTGATTCGCTGTCATATTTTTTAATTTGCTTTTTAACTCTGTGATTGCATGAGAAGAGGCAATCGCCGGCAGCGAGTTCAATAATGAAGATGCCCGTGATAAATGGTACAGTGATTTTTCTTGTTGACCCTGTTGCAGACCTGCATCATAAGCAAGCAATTCTCGACTCACATCATCAAAAGTTTGACGTGAATGCATATAATAATGAATCATAGAACCAATCAATAAGCCAAGCAAACATGAAAGTACACCTATTTGCCACTGTTGAGTACGTGAGGTTCTTGGTACAAGTCGCTGCGTTTGTTTTTGAAATTCAAGCAATGCCCCTTCGATAAAATAAGCACGATAATTAGTCGACTGAGAAAATCTATCGGGAACCACCAGGGCATATTCATATTGAATTTTTTTATTTAAATAATCGACACTTACACCGCCTTGCTCTGCACTCGTAAAATAAATCGATTGCACCCGACATTGTGTCGGCGAAATACTTAAAATTAACTGTTGAATCATATGACGTAAACACGCGAGTTGTAATGGAAATTCACGAATTAATGTTCGCTTTAATCCAGAACGAGCGGGATGCATTTTTTGAATCACCTGCTGCTCTAAAGATTGCAACCATTGTTCAAAACGGGTTTTAAAATTATTTGCTAACTTTTGATTGAGCATGCCCCAATCTAAAGAAAATCCTAATGGCTTAGAGAGCTCAACAGTATGCTCGTGCTGAAAAAAATCGCTAAACCCAGCGAGCCCATCTAGCTTGGTAAACATTAATGCTGTATCAATCCGATGCCCTAGCGCTTGACCAAAACGTTGTAATAACTGCGCATGCGATTGCACATTCTCCGCCATTTGTATCGCGTCAAGTCCGCACAATGCATTGGTATCAACGCATAAAATCAAACCAGAAATTTTCACCAACGCATGGCATCGATTTAATTCTTTTAATGTATGTTGCAATAAACTCGTACGTTGATTCAGCCATGATTCATTTAATTCTAAAATAATACCTTGAGCGTTATAATAAATATCAGATGAACGCTCTTCATTGACGGTGACATGCTTTAAACTGCTCTGACGCAAAACAGCCGTCTTGCCTTCTCCCGTTTTACCTAGTAATAAAACAAAAGAAAGCGCATGTTGATGAGGCTTTAATTGGGCAATTATTTTTTTGAGTGCTTCAGTCAATGCTGTTAAAGAATTGTCCATTAATGCCTCAACACAACACGGTTAATTTGTTGATCATATAGATTTTTTGCTTGATAATCGAGCATACCCTGACAAAAACAATAAACCACGACGGATAAAATCAATCCAGCCAGCGCTGCTTTCCATAACATCGGATGATATCTTGAAATCGACACTTGCACAGGGGGCTCATATTCTTTGAATAAACGCACGGGTTGATGAACCCGGTTGTGCTGAATTAATTCGTAAAGCTCTTGAATCAGATTATCTAAACTGTTGCGTCCATCCACACGCAGATGATATTCACCTTCAAAACCTGAAATCAGACAATAATAAGCTAATTCGATGAGGTCCAAATATTGATTCACACGTTCTTTCATATACCGAACGATCATAAAAAAACGTTCTTGCGGCCCTCGGTCATCGACAGATGACGGCGTAAAAGCAATAAACTCTATGGGACCTTCCTCAACACGCAAATAAGTTTTGCCTAATACCTCATCAATCGTCGCACTTAGTAAATATTCAGCAATCGAACAAAACTCAACACTATATTTTAAAGTTGCCAAGCGACTACGATAAGCTTTCCACTCATGTTCAATATTTTCTCGAATCAAAGCTACTGAAGGCAACGATTGTGTTGCGGCAAAGCGCTCTAGTAAAGAAAACAACGGACTTGCGGCAGCAAGTATCGGGTTTGTGGTTGATGTGACAATAAAAAGCTTAGACCGATAATAACCATGCCGCAAGGGTGCTGGGCAAGGCACATCAAGTTGACTCACTGATAAAGATGAAGCCGGCTTCATCGACATATTCACTCCAATTCATTCATTTTAAGATACTACGTGATTATTTTCTCCTTGAGAAGATATGATTCATCGGTTAATGTTAAACACTTCAGTATCCAACCTGAATGAATATGGAAATTCTATGCTTTGCCGCAGGGATTGCGGCGTATTATTTAAAAAGTTTTTATCCCCTTATGGGTTTACTATTGGCTCTGTGGTTTAGATGGAAAACAAGCCTTTGGGTTGGTTTTATCTTGGGATTCTCCTGGGCTTATTTGCATCAACTCTCTGTCTCTACGCCAGATTTTTCTACATCCCCAGTGCTTAAACAAGCAGAACTCCAGGGCGTCATTGTATCAATACCTAAAGTTAATCATCAAAAAATTCAGTTCCAATTTTTAGTTCATCACATCAATCAAAAACCCACCAAAACTCTG